>NZ_CBFFRJ010000041.1:0-39393 GCF_965644225.1 Phytobacter sp. V91
GTTCTGCGGAATAAAGTATGAAAGCGTGGCGGAACTGGAAATAGCGACAGGGGAATACATCCGCTACTACAATCACGACAGAATAAAGATGGGGCTGGGAGGACTGAGTCCGGTAAATTATCGGACTCAGTCGCGCTCTCTGACCTGAACCTGTTCCAGGTTATGGGGTTCAGATCAGGGAGGAGAGGGGACTGTCCGTGCCTGGGGATCCCCCCGCTTTAATAAGAGCTTATCGCACACTGCCAATTGTACGATGGCTAAAGAGATTATGTAGAGTCTGTGTAATTCCTTTTCGCAAATGTAAAGTTCCTATGACCCTTGCCGATAACAGCGTTAACAAGTTTTCAGGAAGGTGTTGTATGTTGAACCGTATTCGCGTTGTCACATTGCTGATGAGTGTGCTGGTGGTCTTTGCCTTACTCCAGTTAATTTCAGGCGGCCTGTTATTTTCTTCACTCAAGCAGAATCAGCAAAGCTTTGCGGTATCTAACGATCTGCGCATGCAACAAACCGAACTGACCAAAGCCTGGGAACTGATGCTGCAAACGCGTATCAACCTCAGCCGTTCGTCCGCTCGTATGATGATGGACCCCAATAATCAGCAGAGCACGGCGAAAACCGATCTGCTGAACAGCGCGAAAGGCAGCCTCGCCGAAGCCGCGAAACATTATGAGGCATTCCGTGCGCTGCCGGTGGTCGCGGAAATGGAGCCGGTGCGTCAAACGCTGGATGAAAAATATCAAACCTATGCGGCCGGATTAACCGAGCTGGTGCAGTTCCTTGAAAGCGGCAATATGGACGGCTTTTTCGCCCAGCCCACTCAGGGGATGCAAAATGGTCTTGGCGAAGCCATGGGCAAATACAGTCAGCTCAGTGAGTCTTTATATCGCCAGGCCTATGATGAAAGCACCAGCGACTATACCTTTGCCAAATGGCAGATGGCCGTACTGGCCCTGGCGCTGGTGGTCGTATTAGTTCTGGTCTGGCAGGGTATCAGCCGTATTCTGCTTAAACCGCTGACCGCGGTTATCCGCCACATTCGTGAAATCGCTGGCGGTAATCTTGCACATAATCTGGTAGTTGAAGGACGCAGCGAAATAACCGATCTTGCTCATAGCGTAGATCATATGCAGCGTTCGCTAATTGAAACGGTGACCAGCGTGCGTGAAGGTTCTGATGCCATTCACTCTGGCACCAGCGAAATCGCGGCAGGCAACAACGATCTCTCATCTCGTACCGAGCAGCAGGCTTCCGCGCTGGAAGAGACCGCAGCCAGCATGGAAGAACTGACGGCGACGGTGAAACAGAATGCCGAGAACGCTCGTCAGGCCTCGCTGTTGGCAAAAAGCGCATCGGACACCGCAGAGCGCGGCGGCAAAGTGGTCGATGGCGTGGTGAAAACCATGCATGACATTGCCGCCAGTTCGCAGAAAATCTCTGACATCACCAGCGTGATCGATGGCATTGCTTTCCAGACCAATATTCTGGCACTGAACGCCGCCGTTGAAGCCGCCCGTGCGGGTGAGCAGGGGCGTGGTTTTGCCGTGGTCGCCGGCGAGGTACGTAACCTTGCCAGCCGCAGTGCGCAGGCGGCGAAAGAGATTAAGGCCTTAATTGAGGATTCAGTCTCCCGCGTGGATACCGGCTCGGTGCTGGTAGAAACCGCAGGAGAAACGATGGACGATATCGTTAACGCCGTAACCCGCGTGAACGACATTATGGGTGAGATTGCGTCGGCATCTGATGAACAGAGCCGGGGCATCGATCAGGTTGCGCTGGCGGTATCCGAAATGGATCGCGTCACGCAACAGAATGCGTCGCTGGTTCAACAATCCGCAGCCGCTGCAGCTGCATTAGAAGAACAAGCCAGCCGCCTGACCAGGACGGTCTCTGCTTTCAGACTCTCTTCTGTACCTGGAAACCCGGCTCAGCGTGCGCTAAATCCGGCGGCCACTGTCGTACCGACAACCGCCAGAAATCGCCAGCTCTCAACCGGACAAGATGATAATTGGGAAACCTTTTAATAGATTTTTACGGCGGTCGGTTGCCGCCTGATGGGAGCGTGGATGTTAAACCGTATTCGTATCTCGACAACACTTTTTCTGATTTTGATTATTTGTGGCATTTTGCAGGTAGGGAGTAACGGGCTATCTTTCTGGGCTTTTCGTGAAAGTACCGGCCACCTGGAAGAGGTGGAAAAAAGCAACCAGCAGCGCAACACCCTGATGTTGACGCGCTCCATTTTGTTGCAGGCGAGCACGGCGCTGAATAAAGCGGGGACCCTGACCGCGCTGGCGTACCCGCCGGAAGATATCAAAGCATTAATGACGCAGGCGAAAGGGGATTTGGCCCAGGCTGATGCCAAAATGCAGGAGTTTTTAAAAATTCCGGCAATGACCGACGAAGGTAAGTCATTACAGGATGCGACCAAAGCGACTTATGCGGCATGGCATGGCGACCTGGCGCACCAGGCAACCTGGCTTGAGAATAACCAGCTGTCTGATTTTATGACCGCGCCGGTGCAGCAGTCTCAGGACGCATTTGATAGTAACTTTACTGCCTGGCAGGCGCACATTGACCACTTTGCGGAGCTGGCAAGAGCGGACGGGCAGAGCAATTACCAGCGTTCAGCGGTGATTTTTGCGGCGGTGGTGATTCTGGCGGCCCTGCTGACGTCCGGCGCTTTGTTCTGGTCTCGCAAAATGATTGTGCAGCCGCTGGCGATCATCAGCAGCCACTTTGACAGTATTTCTCAGGGCAATCTGGCGCGTCCGATTGCCGTTTTTGGCAAAAATGAAATCTCGGCTATTTTTGCCAGCCTGAAAAAGATGCAGACATCGCTGCGCACCACCGTGACTGACGTGCGTCAGGGTAGTTATGCGATGCATACCGGTATTTCGGAAATAGCGGCAGGTAATAATGACCTGTCAGCACGTACCGAAGAGCAGGCCGCATCGCTGGCGCAAACGGCTGCCAGCATGGAAGAGTTAACCGCAACCGTCGGTCAGAACGCCGATAACGCCCGTCAGGCCTCAAGTCTGGCGCAGAGTGCGGCGGAGACGGCGCGAAAAGGTGGGCAACAGGCATCAAATGTGGCAAGCACTATGCATGATATTGCCACCAGTTCACAAAAAATTAGCGACATCATCAGTGTGATCGATGGTATTGCGTTTCAGACCAACATTCTGGCACTCAATGCAGCAGTGGAAGCTGCACGTGCCGGTGAGCAGGGCCGCGGCTTCGCCGTGGTGGCCGGTGAGGTGCGTAACCTTGCCAGCCGAAGTGCACAGGCGGCAAAAGAAATAAAAGGGTTGATCGAAGACTCCGTCTCGCGTGTGCAGCAAGGTTCAGCGTTAGTGGATACGTCCGCCCAAACCATGATGGAGATTGTCCGTTCCGTTACTCAGGTCAACGACATCATGGGAGAAATTGCTTCAGCTTCGGATGAACAACGCCGTGGCATTGAGCAAGTTGCGCTGGCCGTAAGTCAGATGGATCAGGTGACCCAGCAGAATGCTTCCCTTGTGGAAGAGGGTGCTGCGGCAACCGATCAACTCGCCCATCAGGCGGATCATCTGACCTCACTGGTTGCAGTATTTAAAGTTGAAGACCATGTTTCATCACCAGAAGTGGCACCGCCCGGCGGCGTGCCTGTTGCATCATAAACCAGGTTGAGAACGCGCTATGACATCATCGCTGCCCAGTGGGCAAACGTCATCCATATTGCAACAGATGACTCAGCGCCTCGCGCTGTCTGACGCGCATTTTCGTCGAATTTGTCAGTTGATTTATCAGCGAGCCGGGATCGTGCTCGCCGACCATAAAAGGGACATGGTTTACAACCGGCTGGTCCGTCGTTTGCGTACGCTCGGGCTGGATGATTTTGGGCGCTACCTGAGCATGCTCGAAGCGAACCAAAATAGTGCAGAGTGGCAGGCGTTTATTAACTCGCTGACCACTAACCTCACCGCCTTTTTTCGCGAAGCTCATCACTTCCCGGTACTGGCAGAACATGCGCGTAAGCGCAGTGGTGAGTACCGTATCTGGAGTGCGGCAGCCTCAACCGGAGAAGAACCTTACTCGTTGGCCATTACCCTCGCGGACGCGCTGGGTATGGCGCCGGGACGCTTTAAGGTGATTGCCAGTGATATCGATACCGAAGTGCTTGAAAAAGCGCGCAGCGGTATCTATCGCCAGGATGAACTTAAAACGCTGTCGCCTCAGCAGTTACAGCGCTATTTCATGCGTGGAACCGGGCCTCATTCCGGTTTAGTGCGCGTGCGCCAGGAACTGGCGAATTACGTGGAATTTATGCCGCTGAACCTGCTCGATAAACAGTACAACGTTCCTGGGCCGTTCGACGCTATTTTTTGCCGTAATGTAATGATTTACTTTGATAAAACGACGCAGCAGGATATTTTGCATCGTTTCGCACCATTGCTTAAGCCTGACGGATTACTCTTTGCCGGGCATTCGGAGAATTTCAGCAACCTCGTGCGTGAGTTTAGCCTGCGTGGGCAAACCGTATATGCGCTGAGTAAGGAAAAAGCATGAGTAAAATCAGGGTAATGTCTGTTGATGATTCGGCGCTGATGCGCCAGATCATGACTGAAATTATCAATAGTCATAGTGATATGGAAATGGTTGCTACCGCGCCTGATCCGCTGGTTGCCCGGGATTTAATCAAAAAATATAACCCTGATGTGCTGACGCTGGATGTCGAAATGCCGCGTATGGACGGGTTGGATTTTCTTGAGAAACTGATGCGTCTGCGACCGATGCCGGTGGTGATGGTATCGTCCCTGACCGGAAAAGGGTCTGAAATCACTCTGCGCGCGCTGGAACTGGGCGCCATTGATTTTGTGACCAAGCCGCAGTTGGGGATCCGCGAAGGCATGCTGGCCTACAGTGAAATGATTGCCGATAAGGTGCGCACTGCGTCACGTGCACGCGTGGCGGCACATCATCCGGTGGCCACGCCTGTTGCTCTGATGAAATCGGGACCGCTGTTAAGTTCGGAAAAATTACTCGCGATTGGGGCGTCAACCGGAGGAACAGAGGCAATTCGTCATGTACTCCAGCCATTGCCGCTTTCAAGTCCGGGTATTCTGATTACGCAGCATATGCCGCCGGGCTTTACCCGCTCATTTGCTGAACGTCTGAATAAGCTGTGTCAGATAAGCGTGAAGGAAGCGGAAGACGGTGAACGCGTATTGCCAGGGCATGCCTATATTGCCCCAGGCGATAAGCATATGGAACTCGCCCGTAGTGGCGCGAACTATCAAATTAAAATTCATGATGGCCCACCCGTAAACCGGCATCGTCCGGCGGTGGATGTTCTTTTTCATTCGGTCGCCAAACATGCCGGGCGTAACGCCGTTGGCGTTATCCTGACAGGGATGGGCAATGATGGGGCGGCGGGAATGCTCGCGATGCACCAGGCGGGTGCCTGGACCATCGCGCAGAATGAAGCAAGTTGTGTGGTGTTCGGCATGCCGCGCGAAGCCATCAATATGGGTGGCGTAAGCGAAGTGGTCGATCTGAGTCAGGTTAGCCAGCAAATGCTGGCGAAAATTAGTGCCGGACAGGCAATACGTATTTAACGAGGAGTGAAGTTTTATGGCGGATAAAGAGCTCAAATTTCTGGTTGTGGATGATTTCTCCACGATGCGTCGTATCGTGCGCAACCTGTTAAAAGAGCTGGGGTTCAACAACGTTGAGGAAGCCGAAGACGGCGTTGACGCGCTGAACAAACTCCAGGCCGGCGGATTTGGCTTTGTTATCTCTGACTGGAACATGCCGAACATGGATGGTCTTGAGTTGCTTAAAACCATTCGTGCTGATGGCGGCATGTCTTCATTGCCGGTTCTGATGGTAACGGCGGAAGCCAAGAAAGAGAACATTATTGCAGCAGCGCAGGCTGGTGCGAGTGGCTATGTAGTGAAACCGTTCACTGCTGCAACCCTGGAAGAGAAACTCGGTAAGATCTTCGAGAAACTCGGCATGTGAGGACTGGACGATGATTCAACCTTCAATTAAACCTGCGGAAGAACATTCACCGACCGATATCATTGCCCGGATCGGCAGTCTGACCCGTATGCTGCGCGACAGCCTGCGCGAACTGGGTCTCGATCAGGCCATTGCAGAGGCCGCGGAAGCGATTCCCGATGCCCGCGATCGCCTTGACTACGTGGTACAGATGACGGCTCAGGCCGCCGAGCGTGCGCTGAACAGCGTGGAAGCCTCTCAGCCGCATCAGGATGCGCTGGAAAAAGGCGCTAAAACGCTGTCAAAACGTTGGGATGAGTGGTTTGAAAATCCAATCGAATTGAGCGAAGCGCGTGAACTGGTGACCGATACCCGTAAATATCTCGGTGATGTACCGGGTCACACCAGTTTCACCAACGCCCAGTTGATGGACATCATGATGGCGCAGGATTTCCAGGACCTTACGGGTCAGGTTATTAAGCGCATGATGGATGTGATTCAGGAAATTGAGCGTCAGCTGCTGATGGTGCTGCTGGAAAACATTCCGGATCAGTCCGCGCGGCCGAAACGCGAAAACGAAGGCCTGCTTAATGGTCCGCAGCTTGACACAACCAAAGTGGGAGTTGTGGCCAGCCAGGATCAGGTCGATGACCTGCTGGACAGCCTCGGCTTCTGATGGGCGTGCGTTAAGCTATGTTGATCAAGCGGGATGCAGAAATGTGTCCCGTTTTTTCATTCGGCAAAGATAAAACACAGCGCCACGGTATTATTAAGCATATGTAGCAGGACAGGGATCAGCAGTCCGCCCGAGACCATCCTGATGACGCAAAGCAGGGCTGAAAAGGTAAACAGCCAGACAAACGTCGATGGCGTCTGGTATTGGGTATGCACCAGCGCAAAAAGCACGGAGGTGACAATAATCCCCTTTTGTCTGGCAAAGCGCCCCCAGCCTATTGACGCATTCAGTAAAAAACCACGAAAAATGACCTCTTCACAAAATGGCGCGATGACGCAGATAGCGAGAGCGGATGCCCATTGCGCCGCAGATGAGTAATTCCGTAGCGACATTAACCACTCTTCTTCAACCCCCAGAAACTGCCAGATGATATTGAGCACCAGGATCGTAGCAAGGCCAATGGCGAAAATCGGCAAACTGAACGAGCCCAAAGACAGAAAGGGGTAATGTCGATTGTATTGCCGCCATAGCAGGACTGCACAAGGGAGACTGAAGGCGAGGCTGACGAACAGCATGGCGAAGCCGGAGTAATACAGTTTGTTGTAGCCAGGTAACAGTATCGGAAAGAAAAATACACAGTGGTAAATCACGACGGCGGCAATGCACATTAACGCGTGGTGACGTCGCTGCGTCAGGGACGATAGCATGTCAGGCTTCCTTGTTGTATTCATGCTTTGTGGAGGTGGAATCAAAGACGGGCTTTACCGCCCGCGGCGTAGTATATCGGAGAGATGAGGTCGCAGGTTTAGATAAATTTCATTCCCATGCTGTTGTCGCCCATTCTCAAATCGCGAAAACCCCCTGTTTTTATGCCTTACTCTGCCCATTAGACAGGCTTGACTCTGGCAATATGTCATCAAACCTCTACCCGTGGATTGCGCCGTGGCAGACGATAGCGACGACAAAACAGAAGCCCCCACATCGCACCGACTAGAAAAGGCGCGAGAAGAAGGGCAGGTCCCCCGATCGAAAGAACTGACCTCAATACTGATTTTATTGGTCGGCGTGGGCATTCTGTGGATGGGCGGCGAGGCACTGGCGCGGCGTCTGACCTTGATGTTGTCTGCCGGTTTGCGTTTTGACCACAACATTATTAATGACCCGAACCTGATTTTGAGTCAGATAATATTGCTGATAAAAAATGCCATGTTCGCGCTGCTCCCGCTAATAACGGGGCTGGTTATCATCGCAATACTGGCTCCCCTGATGCTGGGCGGCCTGGTGTTCAGCGGTAAGTCACTGCAGTTTCAGTTTTCGAAAATCAATCCGCTGAGCGGGATTAAACGCCTGTTTTCCGGCCAGGTCGGTGCTGAGCTGGTTAAGGCGGTAATGAAAGCGCTGTTGATGGGTAGTGCGGCCGGTTTTTACTTGTGGCATAAATGGCCGGACGTGATGCGGCTAATGACTGAAGCGCCGATTACGGCGATGGCCAGCGCCCTGAATATCACCGGGATGTGTTGTGTGCTGGTGGTGCTGGCGATTATCCCGATGGTCGGGTTTGACGTTTTTTGGCAGATTTACAGCCATATCAAAAAATTGCGTATGTCCCGTCAGGATATTCGTGATGAATTTAAGCAGCAGGAAGGCGACCCGCATGTGAAGGGGCGTATTCGCCAGATGCAACGTGATGCCGCGCGCCGCCGCATGATGGCGGATGTTCCCAAAGCGGATGTCATTGTGACCAACCCGACGCACTATGCCGTCGCGTTGCAATATGACGAGAATAAAATGAGTGCGCCAAAAGTGGTGGCAAAAGGCTCGGGTCTCATTGCCCTGCGCATTCGTGAACTGGGCGATGAACATCGCATTCCGATGCTTGAGGCGCCGCCGCTGGCGCGTGCGCTTTATCGTCACGCGGAAATCGGGCAACAAATCCCCGGTCAGCTGTATGCTGCCGTCGCCGAAGTGCTGGCGTGGGTATGGCAATTGAAACGCTGGCGGCTGACGGGCGGCCAGCGTCCGGTTAAACCTGCTAATTTGCCGGTGCCTGAGGCGCTGGACTTTATGAACGAGAAGGACGAGAAAGACACTGATGGCTAATCTGGCAAACCTGTTGCGCCTGCCGGGCAACCTGAAATCAACGCAATGGCAAGTACTGGCAGGCCCGGTACTGATATTGCTGATTTTGTCGATGATGGTACTGCCGTTACCGGCTTTCGTACTGGATTTGCTCTTTACCTTCAACATTGCGCTGTCGATCATGGTGTTGCTGGTTGCCATGTTCACCCAAAAAACCCTCGAGTTTGCGGCTTTCCCGACCATTCTGCTGTTTACCACTTTGCTGCGCCTGGCGCTCAACGTGGCCTCCACGCGTATCATTTTGCTCGATGGACATACCGGGGCGGCAGCGGCAGGTAAGGTGGTCGAAGCCTTCGGTCACTTCCTGGTTGGCGGTAACTTTGCCATTGGTATCGTGGTGTTCATTATCCTCGTTATCATCAACTTTATGGTTATCACCAAAGGTGCCGGGCGTATCGCGGAAGTGGGCGCGCGCTTCGTACTCGACGGGATGCCAGGTAAGCAGATGGCGATTGACGCCGATCTGAACGCCGGACTTATCGGTGAAGATGAGGCCAAACGCCGCCGCTCTGAAGTGACCCAGGAAGCCGATTTCTACGGCTCAATGGATGGTGCGAGTAAGTTCGTCCGTGGTGATGCCATCGCCGGTATTCTGATCATGGTGATCAACATTGTTGGCGGCCTGCTGGTGGGCGTTCTCCAGCACGGTATGGATATGGGGCATGCCGCGGAAAGCTACATCCTGCTGACCATCGGTGACGGTCTGGTGGCACAGATCCCGGCGCTGGTTATCTCTACCGCAGCGGGTGTTATCGTTACCCGCGTGGCCACCGATCAGGATGTTGGTCAGCAGATGGTGGGGCAACTGTTCAGCAACCCACGCGTTATGTTGTTGAGCGCCGGGGTGCTGGGTCTGCTGGGCCTGGTTCCGGGAATGCCGAACTTTGTCTTCCTGCTCTTCACCGCTGCCTTGTTAGGACTTGCCTGGTGGCTACGTGGTAAGGAGCAAACAGCGCCTGCGGAAGCCGCGCCGATTAAAATGCCAGAGAATACGCAGGCGGTTGAAGCAACGTGGAATGATGTGCAACTGGAAGATTCGCTGGGGATGGAAGTCGGCTATCGCCTGATCCCGATGGTGGATTTCCAGCAGGACGGCGAGCTGCTGGGACGTATTCGTAGTATCCGTAAGAAGTTTGCCCAGGATATGGGCTTCCTGCCGCCGGTCGTGCATATTCGTGACAATATGGATCTGCCGCCCGCCCGTTATCGCATCCTGATGAAAGGGGTCGAAGTGGGCAGCGGCGAAGCCTATCCGGGACGCTGGCTGGCGATTAACCCCGGCACCGCGGCAGGTTCATTACCCGGTGAACAGACGGTCGATCCGGCGTTTGGTCTGACCGCTATCTGGATTGAGAGCGCCCTGAAAGAGCAGGCGCAAATTCAGGGCTTCACCGTGGTTGAGGCCAGTACCGTCGTGGCAACGCACCTTAACCATCTGATCAGCCAGTTCGCTCCGGAACTCTTTGGTCGCCAGGAAGCGCAGCAATTGCTCGACCGCGTTACCCAGGAGATGCCAAAGCTGACCGAAGATCTGGTGCCTTGCGTAGTGACCTTGACCACCATGCACAAGGTTCTGCAAAACCTGCTGGCGGAGAAAGTGCCTATCCGCGATATGCGTACCATTCTCGAAACCCTGGCAGAGCACGCGCCGCTGCAAAGCGACCCGCACGAACTGACCACCGTGGTGCGTGTGGCACTGGGGCGCGCTATTACCCAGCAGTGGTTCCCGGGCACTGGCGAAGTGCAGGTTATTGGCCTTGATACGCCACTGGAGCGCCTGCTGTTGCAAGCCCTGCAGGGGGGAGGCGGTCTGGAGCCAGGTCTCGCAGACCGGCTGCTGGCACAGACTCAGGAAGCGCTGTCACGTCAGGAAATGATGGGCGCGCCGCCGGTGCTGCTGGTTAACCATGCGCTACGACCGCTGCTGTCGCGTTTCCTGCGCCGTAGTCTGCCGCAGTTGGTGGTGCTGTCTAACCTCGAAATGTCTGACAACCGCCATATCCGGATGACCGCAACCATCGGAGGCAAGTAATGCGTTTCCTTCTGGGATTGCTGCTGGCGCTGCCTTTGGTTGTGCAGGCCGCGGGGGAAGGCGCCTGGCAGGCAAGCAGTGTGGGCTTAATTTTAAGTCACCGTGGGCAGGCGGCATCCTCCCGCGTGCTGGCTCCCTCTCAGCCGGTAAACGGTTTAATGACGCTGGTGGTCTGGCGCTATGAACTGACGGGCCCAACGCCTGCGGGCTTAAACGTGCGACTCTGTTCGCAGACCCGCTGCGTGCAGATTGATGGGCAGAGTGGCAGCACCGTCGGCTTTGCCGGCGTACCGGCAATTGAGCCGCTGCGCTTTATCTGGGAAGTCCCTGGCGGCGGGCGTTTGATCCCGGCGCTGAATGTTCGCAGTAATCAGGTCATCGTTAACTACCGCTAATCGCTCGTCTTTTCAGCAGTCATCATTTTCTTTTTTAAGATTTTGATGACTCGCTCTCAATTTTTGACCCTCTCTTTTGAAGCATTAGAAACACTGTTTTATAAATCAGTGACGCACATGATGGCACTCTTTGCTTTTTTGCCAGTCAGCGCGTTTTGATGGCAGAAACAGAAAGGTTTCACATCGCACATACTTTTACTTTAGCCGTATAAGAACTACCTTTGGCGCCGCCGGATTGCCAAAGGTCCCTCACTATTAGACAGGGTTAACGGCAATGAAAACACGTAAAATTGGTTTAGCGAACTACCTCGCCTACGGTTCTGGCGACTTCCTTGGGGCAGGTACCACGGCACTGACTGCGGCCTGGCTTCTGTATTTCTACACAACGTTTTGTGGCTTAACACCGATCGAAGCCACCTTCATTTTTGCCGCAGCTCGCGTGCTTGATGCCGTCGTCAGCCCGCTGATGGGCTTTTTGACCGATAATTAAGTCCGGTAAACCCCCGGCTTTGCCGGGGGACTCCGAAAGGTTTGACCTTTAAGTCAGTCGCGCGAATCTGAAATCTCCGCCAAGAGATGAGGATTCGTGATGAGAGACTTTCAGAGCTTAAGCCATACGAAATGGGACTGTAAATATCACGTAGTTTATATCCCCAAACGCCGGAATCAGCGGTTACCAGTATTATCGCCAGACCGGCGATGAGTCGGTGCGCGATATTATCGACAGCTGGTTTACGGAGCGCTTTGCCGAAGGTGCGACGACCAAAAATGTTAACACCATGGCGCCGTTCCTGACTCTGGCTTACCGCCACGAAGAAACCGGGAATCCGGCTGATCTACCCTGGCTTGAAACCTGGGCTGAATGGGCGATGAACGAGATGCCGCGTACCGAGCACGGCGGCATGCAGCACATCACTCTGGCGGAAGAGAATCACCAGCAGATGTGGGATGATACCCTGATGATGACGGTGCTGCCGCTGGCAAAAATCGGCAAACTGCTTAATCGTCCTGAGTACGTTGAAGAGGCGGTTTATCAGTTCCTGCTGCATGTGCAGAATCTGATGGACAGAGAGACTGGCCTGTGGTTCCACGGCTGGAATTATGAAGGCAATCATAACTTTGCCCATGCGCGTTGGGCGCGGGGCAACAGCTGGTTGACCATTGTGATCCCGGACTTCCTTGAACTGGTCGACTTGCCGCAAAACAATGCCGTACGGCGTTATCTGGTACAGGTGCTGAATGCGCAAATCGCTGCGCTGGCGAAATGCCAGGATGAGAGCGGTATGTGGCATACGCTGCTCGACGATCCAGAGTCCTACCTGGAAGCGTCGGCAACCGCCGGGTTTGCCTATGGCATCCTCAAGGCGGTACGTAAGCGCTATGTCGGGGCGGAATATGCCGACGTTGCCGAAAAGGCCATTAAGGCGGTGGTGAAAAACATTTCGCCGGAGGGGGAGCTGCTTCAGGTTTCCTTTGGTACAGGAATGGGCAGCGTTCTGGCGTTTTATCGCCAGATCCCGCGCACTTCCATGCCATACGGGCAGGCCATGGCCATGCTCTGCCTGACGGAATATCTGCGTAAATACTTCTGACGACAGGAAGAGCGGCGGCAGGAAAAGATCCGTGACTCTAATGGGTTGCGGATTTTTTTGTGACCCAATTAGTTACAACATACTAATGATTTGGTGTTGTACCAGGCGGTCAGCGGCTGAGCCGTTTGTATTGTCTGACAGGAAAAACAACGTCCCCATTGCACCCGGCGTTATGGCTTAGTTCGGACACAATCCTGTCGGTTTCTTCAGCGGACCGCACTGGTCAAAGCCATAAACCTTGTAGCCTTTAGCTTCCATGCAGCTCATCACCTTTTGGCTACGGATGCCCGATTGCTCACTGCTCTCACCCGGGTTGAGGGTATTCAGACTCCAGCGGGGATCATCAAGGCTACCCTTGGGAACCACACCGCAGTCGTATAAATCGGCTTTACGCCGGGCAACGTTGGTATAGCCCGATGCTTCAGGTTTCTGGAAGAGTTGGATCCACGGAACATACTTGTAATTCGACGAATCCATATCCGCCACGACGCAGCCGGATAACACAAACAGACTCGCGATAACTCCCGCCATCTTTACCATCTTTCCCCCAATATTCATGTGTCTGGTGGCATATTTACCCTGGTTTAGCGGCAAAAAAAAGCCGTAACATCATCTGTCACGGCTTTTCTGACTCAGCATCCTGGGATGCAAGTTTAACGCTTACATACGTTCAACCGTTTCAATACCCAGGGTATCGAGACCCAGTTTCAGGGTTTTTGCTGTCAGCAAGGCCAGCTTCAGACGGCTGGTACGTACTTCTTCGCTCTCCGCGCTGAGAATAGGGCAGTGCTCATAGAAGCCAGAGAACAGACCGGCAAGATCGTACAGATAGGCGCACATCACGTGTGGCGTACCTTCACGGGCAACCATCGTCACTGTCTCTTCGAATTGCAGCAGTCGGGCAGCCAGCTGGGCTTCACGATCTTCCGTAATGCTGACCGGGGCGCTTAATAACTCGCTCTCTTCAATACCGGCTTTACGGAACACCGACAGCACGCGGGTGTAAGCGTACTGCATATAAGGCGCGGTGTTGCCTTCAAAGGCCAGCATGTTGTCCCAGTCGAAGATATAGTCGGTGGTGCGGTTTTTCGACAAGTCTGCGTATTTAACCGCTCCGATACCGACCGCATTGGCCAGTTTTTCCAGCTCATCGGCAGGCATATCCGGGTTCTTTTCTGCCACCAGGCGACGGGCGCGTTCCAGCGCTTCATCAAGCAGGTCTGAAAGCTTTACTGTCCCGCCAGCACGGGTTTTAAACGGTTTGCCGTCTTTACCCAGCATCATGCCGAACATATGGTGTTCCAGCGACAGGGTCTGCGGGATATAACCGGCTTTACGTACAATGGTCCATGCCTGCATCAGATGCTGGTGCTGGCGGGAGTCGATGTAGTAGAGCACACGATCGGCATGCAGCGTCTCGTAACGATACTTGGCGCAGGCGATATCGGTTGTGGTGTAGAGGTAGCCGCCATCCTTTTTCTGGATGATGACGCCCATAGGTTCGCCTTCTTTGTTTTTGTACTCATCGAGATAAACGACGGTTGCGCCTTCGCTTTCCACCGCCAGACCTTTTGCTTTCAGGTCAGCCACGATGCCCGGTAACATCGGGTTGTACAGGCTCTCGCCCATTACGTCGTCGCGGGTCAGCGTCACGTTCAGACGCTCATAGGCAATCTGGTTCTGGCCCATGGTGATGTCGACCAGTTTGCGCCACATCTGACGGCAGTATTCGTCGCCGCCTTGCAATTTCACCACATAGCCGCGTGCGCGCTCGGCAAAGGCTTCATCTTCGTCGTAATGTTTTTTAGCTTCACGGTAAAAGCCCTCAAGATCCGCCAGCGCCATTGCACCGGCATTTTCCTGCTGCTGTTTTTCCAGATACGCAATCAGCATGCCGAACTGAGTACCCCAGTCGCCGACGTGGTTCGCCCGGATCACTTTATGGCCGAGGAATTCCTGGGTACGCACCGCCGCGTCGCCAATAATGGTGGAACGCAGATGGCCGACGTGCATCTCTTTGGCGACGTTCGGGGCGGAATAATCGATAACAATGGTCTGCGGCTCCGGCTGCGCAACGCCCAGGCGATCGGATTGCAGCGCAAGGCTGACATGTTCGGCCAGAAATTCGGGAGCAAGAAAGATATTGATAAAGCCAGGGCCGGCAATTTCAACTTTGCTGGCAATCCCGTTGAGGTCGAGATGCGTCAGAACCTGCTCAGCCAGTTGTCGGGGGGCCATGCCCAGTTTTTTGGCAATCGCCATCACGCCGTTAGCCTGATAGTCGCCAAACTGAACTTTTGCTGACTGGCGAACCTGGGGTTCGCAATCCGCAGCCGCACCTGCGGTTATCAGCGCCTGACTGACTTTTTCTGAGAGAAGAGTCTGAATATTCACCGGGATACCTTACATTGTTGACATAGCGTGCAGTGGGCAGGCTGGGTCAGGGTGTTGATTATGAAAGGCGGGAGTATACTGCAATTGCCCCATGGCGTCAGCACTGGAACCGCAGTGGTTATTGATTCGGTTCAAGGCTTGGTATGGCTGGCAGAACAAGGTAGATTAGCCGCCTGATACACTGCACGGATCTGAACAAATGGCCAACTGGCAGACAATAGACGAACTGAACGATATTTGTGCGGACTTACCGCGTTTTATTGCTGATTTCAGCCAACTGACCACCCGCCTTGGGCTGGATATTGCTCCGCTGGACGCTGACCATATCTCCTTACGCTGCCACCAGAATGCGACCGCTGAACGCTGGCGTCGCGGTTTTGAGCAATGTGCTGAACTTCTGTCTGAAACCTTAATCAATGGCCGGCCGATCTGTCTGTTCAGACTGCATGAACCGGTGTGCGTTGAACACTGGCGCTTTTCGGTGGTGGAATTACCCTGGCCGGGGGAAAAGCGCTATCCCCATGAAGGGTGGGAGCATATTGAGGTTGTGCTGCCAGGTGAGCCGGAAACGCTCAATGCTCGTGCGCTGGCTTTGCTTGCGGACGAGGGGCTGAGCCAGGCGGGTATTTTTGTCAAAACCAGCTCGCCAAAAGGTGAACGCGAGCGTTTGCCGAATCCGACCCTGGCCGTGACGGACGGTAAAGTGACGGTGAAATTTCATCCCTGGTCAATAGAAGAGATAGTGGCCAGTGAGCAGTAGTATCTGACGGTGTGATAACGCCAGCGATAAAGGGAGAGAACATGACGTTACTGGAGATCTGTTGCTACAGCGTATCCTGCGCGCTGAGTGCGCAGCAAAATGGCGCTGACCGTATCGAATTATGTGCCGCGCCGAAAGAGGGAGGGCTCACGCCGTCATTCGGCGCGCTGAAAGCGGCGCGTCAGGCGGTGACCATTCCGGTGCACCCGATTGTGCGTCCGCGCGGCGGCGATTTTTGCTACAGCGAGGCCGAATTTGCGACTATGCTCGAAGATATCCGCCTGATCCGTGACCTGGGTTTTCCCGGCGTTGTCACCGGTGTTCTGGATGAAGAAGGACAGGTGGATTTTCCACGTATGCAGTTGATTATGCAGGCATCGTCCGGGCTGGCGGTGACCTTTCATCGCGCTTTTGATATGTGTGTTGATCCCTCTCAGGCGGCAAAGACGCTGGGGCAACTAGGGGTGGCGCGTATCCTCACTTCAGGGCAACAGGCATCGGCGGAAAAAGGTATTTCAATAATTACGGAACTAAATGCCCGGTCAGGTGTTCCAATAATAATGGCGGGCGCAGGCGTGAGAGCTGGCAATCTGGATGTCTTCCTCAATGCAGGGATCCGTGAAGTACACAGTTCGGCAGGGCAGTTAATGCCGTCGCCTATGCGTTATCGCAATACAGGATTATCGATGTCGGCAGACGCTAGCGCGGATGAATATTCCCGTTACGTAGTGGATGGCGATGCCGTGGCGGAGATGAAAGCGAAGATCGCTCATCATTATCTGCCGTAACCCGTTTTTACCGCAGCATCATGTCGCCCAATATGATGCTTATTTGTACCAGGCCCCTGCAAATTCAACAGGGGCCTTTTTTTATCTTTCTCCGGCATATTTCGGCCTGCGGCGGCGTTGTCTATGGCTTTCTGGCAATCAACACGGCGCGTACCGGGGCCGGATAGCCTTCAATGGTTTTGCTGCTGTCATCAGGATCGAGGAACTCGGCCAGCGATTCGGTCACCATCCAGTCAGTACGACGTTGTTCTTCTAATGTGGTGGTGTTGACATCAACAATTCGCACGTCCACAAATCCGCACTTTTCCAGCCAGTTTTTCAGCGCCGCAGCAGAGGGAATAAAATAGACATTACGCATCTGCGCATAGCGGTCGCCCGGTACCAGAACGCTATTTTCGTCGCCGTCGATAACCAGGGTTTCCAGCACCAGTTCGCCGTCCTGCACCAGCTGATCTTTAAGCTGCCAGAGGTGCTCCAGCGGCGAACGACGATGATACAACACCCCCATTGAGAAGACGGTATCAAAGGCGTTCAGCGCCGGGAGTTGTTCAATGCCGAGCGGCAATAGATGCGCGCGGCGATCGTCGCCCAGAAGTTTACGAATCGCTTCAAACTGATGGAGGAAAAGCTGGGTCGGATCGATACCCACGGCGAACTTCGCGCCAGCGCCGATCATGCGCCACATGTGGTAGCCACTGCCGCAGCCGACATCCAGAATCGTGCGGCCGCGCAAATCGGACAGGTGCGGCAGAACGCGATCCCATTTCCAGTCAGAGCGCCATTCGGTATTGATGTCCAGCCCGTAGAGGGAGAAGGGCCCTTTACGCCACGGCATCAAATTACGCAGATGGGTTTCAATGCGGGTAAGCTGCCCGGCGCTGAGAGGCTCTTCGCTTGTGGCAATGACGCCGTTTTGCAGATCGAGCCCGAAGGGTTTCAGCTCCGGCAGGTAATTAATGGCGCTGGTCCACTGCTTAATTTGTCCATGCACCGCCTCGCGCTGCCAGGTGGCGATTTGCGCGGGCAAAGTTTCCAGCCAGTGGGATAACGGACTGACGGCAATCTGTTGGTAAAAACGTTCAAAAGTAATCATGCGCCATTCCCTGCTTTTACGGCAACCAGCGAACCAAAGTTAAAGCACTGGAACCAGACTTCACTGTGCTCAAAGCCTGCGGTCTGCAAACGCGCTTTATGTGTGGCGACAGAATCGGTCAGCATAACGTTTTCCAGCATGCTGCGTTTCTGACTGATCTCCAGTTCGCTGTAGCCATTGGCGCGTTTAAAATCGTGATGCATATTGAACAGCAGCTCACCAACGTTTTGATCTTCGAAACTGAATTTCTCGGACAGCACCAGCGCGCCGCCTGGGTTAAGGCCCAGATAAATTTTATCAAGCAGGGCCTGACGCTCGGGTGGTTCAAGAAATTGCAGGGTGAAGTTAAGCACCACCAGCGAGGCATTCTCGATGGTGACGTCGCGAATATCTCCTTCAACGACCTGAACAGGCGTTGGCGCTTTATAGGCATCAATATGGCGACGGCAGCGTTCAACCATGGCGGGAGAATTATCCACCGCGATAATTTTACAGCCATCATGATGTATATTGCGGCGTACAGAGAGCGTGGCAGCGCCCAACGAACAACCCAGATCATAAATCTGCGTCTGCGTCTGCACAAATCGCTCGGCCAGCATGCCGATCATCGAAATAATATTGGAGTAACCCGGAACAGAACGCTGGATCATGTCCGGGAAGACTTCGGCAACCCGTTCGTCAAAGGTCCAGTCGCCCAGGCTGGCGATAGGCGCGGAAAATAGCGTGTCGCGGTTAGACATAATGTAAATACCCGGGAAAACAAAGTGGCGTATTGTGCGCTAACGCAGGGAGAAAACCAACTCCCATGGCATATACCACAGATTGGCAAGCACCATCAGCAGCATTGCGCACCAGGTCGCGCTCATGGCAGAGCGTCGCCAGCGGAATAAGCGATGATGAAAAGCGTAGTAGTGCAGCAGACGTCCGGCTATTAATAGTATGCCGCAGACGTGCACCATCCAGGTTTCAGCGCCATTCATCTCCATAAACAGCAGCAGGAGTAACGCAATTGGAATGTACTCCACCGCATTGCCGTGGATACGAATGGCACTCTGCAACTCACTGAAACCGCCGTCACCATAGCTGACGCGGTATTGCATCCGCATGCGCACGACATCGAATGAAAACTTAATCAGCAGTAACGCACCCAGCACGGCATAAAGCGCGCTAACCATACAAACTCCCTTTAATACCCTTCATGGAACCCGAATCATTTTGGGTATGTTATCTGACGGCGTTTCAATGATAGGTAATCTATTCAGAAAAGAGAAGATTGCTGAGGTATGGAGGGGGCATTTCCGAGCGAGGGGAGGGCGTGCTGCAAATCCGTCCATAAAGTGTCTACCAGAACCGGAGCCTCGGCAATGTCCGGCGTATGCAGAAACAGATAAGGGGTGGTGGTTTGCTCCCAGACGGCGAGTTTTGCCAGCCATACGGCGAACAGTTGCCTGTTTTGCACCATATTATCGCTACCGATAAAACGTACCATTGGATGGCTGGCGGTCACCAGGGCGTGAACCGGGACTTTGGGCTTTTTTCGTTGTGCGTCAATAATTGCCTGATTGTGAGCCACCGCGCTATGCACCGGGCGGCTGTCGAGGATCACCCGATTGACCTTGCGCTGAAGCAGACCCCGGTTGAACGCCTGCTCATTTTCACCTTTGGCAAAAAATTCCGGGTGACGCACTTCAACACCGTAGCTGAACTGCGTCGGTAAACTGTCGAGAAATGCCCAAAGCGCGGGCATATCGCGCGGACCAAAGGTTGCGGGGAGCTGCAGCCAGTACTGGCCGATCCGGTCTGCGAGCGGATCCATGCGGGTGAAAAACTCATGGGTCAGGTCATCGCACTGGCGTAATGACGCCGTATGGGAAATGGTGGCCGGAAATTTAAAACAAAAGCGGAACTCATCATGGGTTTGCGCGCGCCAGCGCTGAACGATGTCGGCCTTTGGTAAGGCATACAGCGTGGTGTTTCCCTCCACACAGTTAAAGTGGCGGGCATATTCTGCAAGACCGGTGATACCCAGTCGCACCCACCTGGGGTGCGACCATTGGGGAAGTCCCAGATAGATCATAGTGCGGCAAGGATCTCGTCAGTGGTACGCACGCGCCCAATGCGCGGGAAAATATGCGTCATGCTGCTCTGATGTTGCTCTGCGGTGGCCGTCGAGCAGGCATCTTCCACAACTATCAGATTGAAGCCCATCTCCCAGGCGTTACGGGCGGTGGATTCGACGCCAATATTGGTCGCAATTCCACACAGCACAATGGTGTCGATACCGCGACGACGCAGCTGCAACTCAAGGTCTGTACCATAAAATGCGCCCCACTGGCGTTTAGTGACCTCAATATCGCTCGCCTGTTTACCAAGCGCCGCGGGGTAGTCCCACCAGTTTTCGGGTAAGGCATGGCCGCCTGCGGCATCAACCGGCTGTTTCAGCGCTTCCGCGAAATCGGCTGACCAGCCGACCCGCACCAGAATCACGGGGGAGCCATTGGCGCGAAATTTATCGGCCAGGCGAGCGGCGCGGGTGACCACCTCTGCTGCGCTGTACGGGCCTGCGCCAAAAGGGAGAATGCCTTCCTGAAGATCAATGACCACCAGGGCGGTTTTTGCACAATGAAGTTCCAGCATGATTACTCCTGAAATATGAATGACATCACATTTACCTTACGCGGTATATGCGCCTGCACGGTTTACAATTTTTGTTAATTTTTGTGAGAATAGACACTAAGCGTGCAGCAAACGCGCTTACGGGCGGTATCGGGCTTATCGTTAGCCATTATTTCCAGTATAATAGCCCCCTTTTTTCATCCAGTTGTGACATTCAGCTAAAGCTGCGATAACGTCGCCTGCACGACAGGCAACAAACAGCCTGCGGCTAAGTTAAGGGATATCTCATGCGTACAGAATATTGCGGGCAACTGCGTAAGACCCATGTCGGGCAGCAGGTGACTTTGTGTGGTTGGGTCAATCGTCGTCGTGATCTCGGCAGCCTTATTTTCATTGATATGCGTGACCGTGAAGGCATCGTTCAGGTGTTCTTCGATCCAGACGCTGAGGCCTTCAAGCTGGCCTCAGAACTGCGTAATGAGTTCTGCATCCTGGTGACCGGCACCGTGCGTGCGCGTGACGAGAAAAACGTCAACAGCGATATGGCGACCGGCGAAGTGGAAGTGTTCGCCACTGAACTGACCATCATCAACCGCTCTGAGCCGCTGCCGCTGGACTCCAACCAGGTTAACACTGAAGAAGCGCGCCTGAAATACCGCTACCTGGACCTGCGTCGTCCGGAAATGGCCCAGCGCCTGAAAACCCGTGCGAAAATTACCAGCTTCGTGCGTCGTTTTATGGATGATCACGGTTTCCTCGATATCGAAACCCCAATGCTGACCAAAGCGACGCCGGAAGGCGCCCGCGATTATCTGGTGCCTTCGCGCGTACACAAAGGCAAATTCTATGCGCTGCCGCAATCCCCACAGTTGTTCAAACAGCTGCTGATGATGTCCGGCTTTGACCGCTACTACCAGATCGTTAAGTGCTTCCGTGATGAAGACCTGCGCGCTGACCGTCAGCCTGAATTCACGCAGATTGATGTTGAAACATCCTTTATGACCGCGCCTCAGGTTCGCGAAGTAATGGAAGACCTCGTGCGTAAACTCTGGCTGGATGTTAAAGGCGTGGATCTGGGGCAGTTCCCGATCATGACCTTTGCTGAAGCGGAACGCCGTTACGGCTCAGATAAGCCAGACCTGCGTAACCCGATGGAGTTGGTTGATGTAGCCGATCTGCTCAAAGAAGTAGAGTTCGCTGTCTTTGCAGGCCCGGCAAACGATCCTAAAGGCCGTGTTGCCGCCCTGCGCGTGCCAGGCGGTGCTTCTCTGACCCGTAAGCTGATTGATGACTACGGTAACTTCGTTAAGATCTACGGTGCGAAGGGTCTGGCGTACATCAAAGTGACTGAACGCGCGAAAGGCCTGGAAGGGATCAACAGCCCGGTGGCCAAATTCCTTAACGCTGAGATCGTGGAAGCGATACTGGAACGTACTGGCGCACAGGACGGCGACATGATTTTCTTCGGCGCTGATAACAAGAAAGTGGTCGCCGATGCCCTGGGCGCACTGCGCCTGAAACTGGGTAAAGATCTCAGTCTGACCGACGAAAACGTCTGGGCGCCGCTGTGGGTTATCGACTTCCCGATGTTTGAAGACGATGGTGAAGGCGGTCTGACCGCAATGCACCATCCGTTTACCTCACCGAAAGACATGAGCGCCGCCGAACTGAAAGCTGCGCCGGAAGATGCGGTGGCTAACGCCTACGATATGGTTATCAACGGCTACGAAGTGGGTGGCGGTTCCGTGCGTATCCACAGCGGCGAGATGCAGCAGACAGTGTTTGGCATTCTGGGTATCAACGAACAGGAACAGCGTGAGAAATTCGGCTTCCTGCTCGACGCCCTGAAATATGGCACGCCGCCGCATGCTGGCCTGGCTTTTGGTCTGGATCGTCTGACCATGCTGCTGACAGGCACCGACAATATTCGTGATGTTATTGCCTTCCCGAAAACCACCGCCGCCGCCTGTCTGATGACTGAAGCGCCGAGCTTTGCCAATCCGGCCTCTCTGGCTGAACTGGGTATTGACGTGGTTAAAAAGGAAGAGAAAAACTGATATGGCTTATAAGCGTCCCGTTTCTGTCTTAGTCGTCATCTACGCCCAGGACACGAAACGGGTGCTGATGCTACAGCGACGCGATGACCCTGATTTCTGGCAGTCGGTAACCGGCAGTCTGGAAGGGGAAGAACTCGCGTCGCAGGCTGCCGCGCGTGAAGTAAAGGAAGAGGTCGCCATTGATGTCGCTCTTGAGCAACTGACCTTAGTAGACTGCCAGCGCACGGTAGAATATGAAATTTTTAGTCATTTACGTCATCGTTACGCCCCCGGTATTGAGCGCAATACGGAATCCTGGTTCTGTCTTGCACTCCCCCATGAGCGAGCCATCGTGTTCACTGAACATCTGGCTTACCGCTGGGTTGATGCGCCGCAAGCGGCAGCATTAACCAAGTCGTGGAGCAACCGACAGGCGATTGAAGAGTTTGTAATTAACGCCGCCTGAGAAGGCGCGCTTTTTGAGGAAATAGTTATGGCAGGTCATAGTAAATGGGCCAACACCAAACACCGCAAAGCGGCACAGGATGCCAAACGCGGTAAGATTTTTACCAAAATCATTCGTGAGCTGGTTACCGCAGCTCGTCTCGGCGGCGGTGATGCGGGTTCCAACCCACGTCTGCGCGCGGCGATCGACAAAGCGCTGAGTAACAACATGACGCGTGATACGCTGAACCGTGCTATCGCGCGTGGTGTCGGCGGTGACGACGATGCGAACATGGAAACCATCATTTATGAAGGTTACGGTCCTGGCGGTACAGCGGTGATGGTGGAATGTCTTTCTGACAACCGTAACCGCACCGTGGCGGAAGTGCGTCATGCCTTCAGCAAAACCGGTGGCAACCTGGGAACCGATGGTTCCGTTGCTTACCTGTTCAGCAAAAAAGGCGTCATCTCCTTCGAAAAAGGTGATGAAGACGTGATCATGGAAGCTGCGCTGGAAGCCGGTGCGGAAGACGTGATGACCTTCGACGACGGCGCGATTGACGTCTACACCGCGTGGGAAGAAATGGGCGCAGTGCGTGATGCACTGGAAGCGGCAGGCCTGAAAGCCGACGCCGCTGAAGTCTCCATGATCCCGTCAACCAAAGCAGATATGGATGCAGAAACTGCACCGAAACTGCTGCGTTTGATCGACATGCTGGAAGACTGCGATGACGTGCAGGAAGTTTACCATAACGGTGAAATCTCTGATGAGGTTGCAGCGACTCTCGAATGAGACTGCATAGCCCGTTAAAAGGAGACGCGTGATGTCCATCATTCTCGGTATCGATCCGGGCTCGCGCGTCACCGGTTACGGTGTGATTCGCCAGGTAGGCAGGCAACTGACCTACCTGGGCTCAGGATGCATCCGTACCAAAGTCGACGATTTACCGTCGCGTCTGAAGCTCATCTACGCGGGCGTGACGGAAATCATCACCCAATTCCAGCCTGATTATTTCGCTATCGAACAAGTCTTTATGGCCAAAAACGCCGACTCCGCGTTAAAGCTGGGGCAGGCGCGTGGCGTGGCGATTGTTGCTGCGGTGAATCAGGATCTTCCGGTCTTCGAATATGCCGCCCGGCAGGTCAAACAGACGGTGGTTGGCACCGGCGCCGCCGAAAAAAGTCAGGTGCAGCATATGGTGCGGAACTTGCTAAAACTGTCGGCCAATCCGCAGGCGGATGCCGCCGATGCGCTGGCGATAGCCATAACCCATTGTCATGTCAGCCAGAATGCCATCCAGATGAGCGAATCGCGGCTGAATCTGGCCCGTGGACGGTTGCGCTAAAAGGGCGTCAGGGGCGGTGATATTGCCAATGAAAAGCGTGCTCTTTGTTCTTTTTCTCATACTCAATGGGTATGTATTAATAACGGAGTTCCACTACTATCGCGGCAGTGTTACCACCACTGGCGAGGTGACAAACCTGCACGTGACCAGCAGCAGCGAGCGGCGACTATACAACACCTGTACCCGATTTCGCGGGCGTGAAGATTGCTCTACGCTTTATGCTTACGATGTCACATGGCTGGCTGAGGGCAAAAGCTGGCACTGGCATGCTGAAAAAGAACGCACCGCGCCTGGCGTACAAATCTGCATGCAGGTTGTTCAGGGTAATCCCCGCATTGCAAAACCCTGCGCTTCATTTTTCTTTATTAATAGCCGGATCCCTTTTCTGATGATGATCTGGGGGATTCTGGTTTTTATCGCTATTACGTATCTTATTTACCGAATCTCAGTCTCGCTGAAGCGTAAGCGGGCGAGTCTGCTGATGTACCGGGTCTGTACCACCCGACGTCAACAATTGCTGGAGACGGACGATCCTGACGAAATCAGGCAGTTTATCGGCACTCAGTATCGGGTTTGTAATACCACCCGAAGCAGTGAAATTCTTCGCCGGGGGCGTAAAAAAATTCGCGTCGAATGCATTACTTACCATGTACGTATCAGAAAGGGACCATAAAACTACGCCTTTTCAACAGAGGGCTCAACTGCTGATACGTAGCGGTACGCTATTTTCATCTGGATATTTATCCAGTCTTTTTTTATGATACAGGATTCTTACTTCGGCCCTTACGCAGGAGCGTCATGTGATAGGCAGACTCAGAGGCATTATTCTCGAAAAACAACCCCCTTTAGTGCTGCTGGAGGTTGGCGGTGTGGGCTATGAAGTACATATGCCAATGACCTGTTTCTACGAATTGCCTGAAGCCGGTAAAGAGACGGTGGTTTTCACCCATTTTGTGGTGCGTGAAGATGCACATCTGCTGTTTGGTTTTAATAACAAACAAGAGCGTACTCTGTTTCGTGAGCTGATTAAAACCAATGGCGTAGGGCCGAAACTGGCGCTGGCGATCCTCTCGGGTATGAACGCGCAGCAGTTTGTTAATGCGGTTGAGCGGGAAGAGCCTGCGGCACTGATTAAACTGCCGGGTATTGGCAAGAAAACCGCCGAACGCCTGATTGTCGAAATGAAAGACCGCTTTAAAGGTCTGCATGGCGACCTCTTCACGCCGGCAGCCGATCTGGTGTTGACCTCACCGGCAGGTCCGGCGACGGACGATGCAGAACAGGAAGCCGTTGCCGCACTGGTGGCGCTGGGCTATAAACCACAGGAAGCCAGCCGGATGGTCAGTAAAATCGCCAAGCCGGATGCCAGCAGTGAAACGCTAATCCGCGAAGCACTACGTGCCGCGTTGTGAGGTAAAGGATGATAGAAGCAGACCGTCTGATTTCCCCCGGCAGCGTTAATGCCGAAGAGGTCGCGGACAGGGCTATTCGCCCGAAAATGCTGGCTGAATATATCGGCCAGCCGCAGGTTCGCTCGCAAATGGAAATCTTTATCCAGGCGGCGAAACAGCGTGGCGATGCCCTGGATCATCTGCTGATTTTCGGCCCTCCGGGCCTCGGTAAAACCACGCTTGCCAACATCGTCGCCAACGAGATGGGCGTCAACTTACGTACCACCTCCGGCCCGGTGCTGGAAAAAGCCGGGGATCTGGCGGCGATGCTCACCAACCTCGAACCTCATGATGTCCTGTTTATTGATGAAATTCATCGTCTGTCACCGGTGGTCGAAGAGGTGCTCTACCCGGCGATGGAAGACTATCAGCTGGATATTATGATTGGCGAAGGGCCTGCCGCGCGCTCCATCAAAATCGACCTGCCGCCGTTTACGCTGATAGGGGCTACCACCCGCGCCGGTTCACTGACGTCGCCATTGCGTGACCGCTTTGGGATCGTGCAGCGGCTGGAGTTTTATCAGGTGGCCGATTTACAGCACATCGTCGGGCGCAGCGCACGTTTTATGGGGCTGGATATGAGTGAGGAAGGGGCGCTGGAAGTGGCCCGTCGCGCACGTGGCACCCCGCGTATTGCCAACCGCCTGTTACGCCGCGTGCGTGATTTTGCCGAAGTGAAACATGACGGGGCGATTTCTCAGGATATCGCTTCGCAGGCGCTTGATATGCTCAATGTCGATGCCGAAGGGTTTGACTATATGGACCGTAAACTGCTGCTCGCGGTGATAGATAAATTCTTTGGCGGGCCGGTCGGGCTGGACAACCTCGCTGCGGCGATTGGTGAAGAGCGCGAAACCATTGAGGATGTTCTGGAACCCTATCTGATCCAACAGGGTTTCCTGCAACGTACGCCGCGCGGACGTATGGCGACGGTGCGGGCATGGAATCACTTTGGCATCACGCCACCGGCAATGCCGTAAGCTCCATTTAGCTGTCAATAATCGTTGTCGATATCCTGCATGGCGGAACGGGAAACCAGCACTGCCAGCAGGAAAAGCGCAATCAGGACGCCCAATCCGATCAGTAGCATATTGCCCCTCCCGCCCGGTTAACCTGTCCATGCCCGTACAGTCAGTCCCTGATCAAACTCTAGAAGGACTTGTCTGACCACAGCGCCGCAGTCGTAAAGAATTGCGCAAAAGATCACAAGGCTGAAATATATAAATGACAACACCTGCGTTAAGGGTATTTGCTGCTAGCGGCAGGGCACCCGAATCAATATCAGGTGCCCCGGAAGAGAAGGGGAGATGACGATTAACGGGCGCTCTTTTTCACCATTGAGAAGATAAACAACAGCGCGGCGCAGAGCACCACTGAAGGCCCCGCCGGGGTGTCATAGAACGCGGAGAAGGTAAGCCCTCCGGTGACGGCAATCATCCCGATGCCGACCGCAACACCCGCCATCTGCTCGGGGGTCCGGGCGAAGCGACGGGCTGTTGCCGCCGGGATAATCAGCAGCGAGGTGATGATCAGCGCACCGACAAACTTCATGGCCACGCCGATGGTCAGCGCGGTGACCAGCATGAGCAGCAATTTGACCCGCTGGATCTTAACGCCATCGACAAATGCCAGTTCAGGGCTGATGGTCATTGACAGTAAATTACGCCACTGCCAGAACAGAATTCCCAGCACCACCGCCACTCCCAGCGCAATAGAAATTAAATCCTGCGGCGTTACCGCGAGCAGATCGCCAAACAGGTAGGCCATCAAATCGACGCGGATGTTCGACATCAAACTGACCACCACCATACCGAGCGATAAGGCGCTGTGGGCCATGATCCCCAGCAGCGTATCCACCGACAGATGGGGGCGTTTTTCCAGCCACACCAGCCCGGTTGCCAGCAGCAGCGTCACTACGATGACCGCGTAGAAGGGGTTAACGTCGAGCAATAAACCGAACGCCACCCCAAGCAGTGAGGCATGCGCCAGGGTGTCGCCGAAATAGGACATCCGACGCCAGACAACGAAGGAGCCCAGCGGACCTGCCGCGCAGGCAAGCAAAATCCCGGCTAACCAGCCGGGGAGGAGTAATTCAATCATCCGCGTCCATTTCCCTGACGTAATACAATGCGCCCTTGTAAATCATGGCGATGGTTATGCTGGTGGCGATAAATACCCAGTTGTTCAGCCCCACGAGAGCCGAACATTGAAATGAATTCCGGGTGCATAGAGACCACTTCAGGCGCGCCTGAGCAACAGATATGGTGATTAAGACACAGCACTTCATCGGTCTTTGCCATCACCAGATGTAAATCGTGGGAGACCATCAGCACGGCGCAGTTGAGTTCGCGACGCAGGGTATCGATAAGGTCATACAGCGCGACCTGACCATTAACATCAACGCCCTGAGTCGGCTCGTCCAGAACCAGCAGTTCCGGAGTATTGAGCAAAGCACGGGCAAGCAGGACGCGCTGAGTTTCTCCGCCCGACAGTTTCTGCATCGGGGCATCGACCAGGTGTGCGGCCTGGACACGCTTGAGTGCGGGCAGAATGGCGTCTTTATGGGTGCCGGGGCGCAAACGCATAAAACGACCCACGGTCAGCGGCAGAGTAGCATCAAGGTGAAGTTTTTGCGGCACATAGCCGATTTTCAGATTATTACCGCGATTGATCGTACCGGAATCAGGTGCTACCAGCCCCAGAACGACGCGTACCAGCGTCGATTTCCCGGCCCCATTTGGGCCGAGGAGGGTAAGAATTTTACCCGGTTCTAAATTGAGCGAAATGTCAGACAGGACGCGTCTTTGACCGAAACTGACGGAGACATTTTGCAGAGTAATCAAATTAGTCATATCGTTTAAAGGGTTGCACAAGTGATAGAATGTTATAATATCACATTCCACTCATTCATTACGATAAGTAGTTGCATTATGTTACATAAAAATACGCTTCTTTGCGCAACACTCTCCACTGCCCTTTTGGGGGCTGTAACAGGCACCGCAAATGCAGCGGTCGTCGCTTCAATTAAGCCATTAGGCTTTATCGCGTCCGCCATTGCAGATGGGGTCACGACTACTGAGGTTTTGCTGCCGGATGGCGCATCGGAGCATGATTATGCGCTACGGCCATCAGATGTAAAACGCTTAAAGAACGCGGACTTAGTCTTCTGGGTTGGGCCAGAGATGGAAGCCTTTATGGACAAGTCGGCACAGCAGATCCCGGCGGCAAAACAAGTCCAGATGGCGACGCTGCCGAATGTGGAACCGTTGCTCATCAAAGGCAGTGATGATGACGATCATGATCATGCCGGGCACGACCATGGCGATGAAAATAGTGACGAGCATCATCATCATGGTGATTACAACATGCATCTGTGGCTTTCACCGGAGATTGCGCGGATGTCGGCGGTTGCAATCCACGATAAATTAGTGGAACTTATGCCGCAAAGCCGAGCACGGCTGGATGCCAACCTGCAAGCATTTGAGGCACAATTAGCCCAAACAGATAAGCAAGTTGGTAGCGAGCTGGCACCGCTGAAAGGTAAGGGGTATTTCGTTTTTCATGATGCCTACGGCTACTTTGAGAAACACTACGGGCTGACCTCTCTGGGTCATTTTACCGTCAACCCTGAAATTCAACCTGGTGCGCAGCGTTTACATCAAATCAGAACACAGTTGGTTGAGCAAAAAGCAGTCTGCGTTTTTGCTGAGCCACAGTTCAGGCCGGCCGTCGTTGAAGCGGTTGCCAGAGGTACGTCCGTCAGAATGGGGACGTTAGATCCGCTGGGAACCCCTGTCCAACTGGGTAAAGAGAGCTATACACAGTTCCTGACTCTGTTGTCGAACCAGTACGCGAGCTGCCTGAAAGGAGAATAACGAGGAAGTGGATACGTGCAACAGATAGCCCGCTCTGTCGCTCTGGCATTTAATAATCTGCCCCGGCCCCACCGCGTTATGCTGGGGTCACTTACAGTACTCACCCTTACGGTCGCCGTCTGGCGGCCGTATGTCTACCATCCGGAATATCAGGAATCTGCCCCAGTAGCCAAGGTTATCACGCTTGATAAGAACGAAGTTCGTTCGCTTCTGCCTGATGCCAGCGAACCCATTGACCAGACGACGCCAGATGAAGTGGAGGACATTCCTCAGGATGAACTGGACGATAAAACGGCCAGTGAAGCTGGCGTGCATGAATATGTGGTCTCAACCGGCGATACCTTAAGCAGCATCCTCAATCAGTACGGTATTGATATGGGCGATATCAGCCAGCTTGCCTCGGCGGATAAAGACCTGCGTAATATGAAAATTGGTCAGCAGCTCTCGTGGACGCTAACCGCTGATGGTGATTTACAGCGTCTGACCTGGGAGATGTCCCGCCGCGAAACCCGTACCTATGACCGCGTGGATGGCGGTTTTAAAATGAGCAGCGAGTTGCAGGAAGGCGACTGGGTTAATGCGGTGATGAAGGGGACGGTGGGCGGCAGCTTTGTCAGCAGTGCGAAAAGTGCCGGACTGAGCAGCAGTGAAATAAGCTCTGTCATCAAGGCGATGCAGTGGCAGATGGATTTTCGCAAGCTGAAAAAAGGCGATGAATTCTCCGTGCTGATGTCCCGCGAGATGTTGCAGGGCAAACAGGAGCAAAGCCAGCTGCTGGGCGTGCGTCTGCGTTCATCAGGCAAGGACTATTTCGCCATTCGTGCCGAAGACGGTAAATTTTACGATCGTAACGGTACAGGTCTTGCGAAAGGGTTTATGCGTTTCCCGACCTCCAGACAGTTCCGCGTCTCCTCGAACTTTAATCCGCGTCGCCTTAACCCGGTGACCGGACGTGTGGCACCGCATAAGGGCGTCGATTTCGCCATGCCGCAGGGCACGCCAGTGCTCTCTGTCGGGGATGGCGAAGTGGTTGTCGCCAAACGCAGCGGTGCGGCCGGGTACTATGTTGCGGTGCGTCATGGGCGCACCTACACCACCCGCTATATGCACCTGCGTAAGCTGTTGGTGAAAGAAGGGCAGAGCGTTAAACGTGGCGACCGTATTGCGCTCTCGGGCAATACCGGACGCTCAACAGGGCCTCATCTGCACTATGAAGTATGGATTAATCAGCAGGCAGTGAACCCGTTGACGGCTAAGCTGCCGAGAACCGAAGGGTTAACAGGCTCGGATCGTCGTGACTATCTGGCCCAGGTTAAGGACGTGGTTCCTCAACTCCGCTTCGATTAATCTCTGCACCCTGAAAGCCGGTGTCTGCGTACACCGGCTTTTTCTTTTGTAGGAAACAGTGAGCCTCGCTACACTGTCTTTACTTTTCTTATTTAAATACCCACTTGCCTGCGGAATTTGCATGGAAACGAAGAAAAATAACACTGAATTTATTCCCGAATTTGAAAAGAGCTTTCGCCATCCGCGCTACTGGGGCGCATGGCTTGGAGTAATGGCTTTCGCTGGCGTTGCGATGATCCCGGCGTCAGTCCGCGACCCGCTGCTGGGTAAACTGGGTCGCCTGGCCGGAAAACTGGGTAAAAGCGCACGTCGTCGGGCGCAGATTAATCTGCTGTACTGTTTCCCGGAAAAAAGTGAAACCGAACGTGAAGCATTGATCGACGAAATGTTTGCCACCGCTCCGCAGGCAATGGTGCTGATGGCTGAACTGGCGCTGCGCGGCCCGGAAAAAATCCTTCCCCGCGTGGAATGGCGGGGAGAGGCAATCGTTGACACGCTGCGCCAGAACAATGAAAACGTTATTTTCCTTGTCCCGCATGGTTGGGGAGTGGATATCCCCGCGATGCTGATGGCGTCGCAGGGGCAAAAAATGGCCGCGATGTTCCATAACCAGGGAAATCCTGTTTTTGACTATGTGTGGAACACGGTTCGCCGTCGCTTCGGTGGCCGGTTGCATGCGCGAAATGACGGGATTAAACCTTTTATTCACTCGGTTCGTCAGGGCTACTGGGGCTATTACCTCCCGGACCAGGATCATGGCGCGGAGCACAGCGAGTTTGTCGACTTCTTCGCCACCTACAAAGCCACACTGCCGGCAATTGGTCGCCTGATGAAAGTCTGCCGCGCCCGCATTGTGCCGCTGTTCCCGATTTATGACGCAAAGTCGCACCGGCTGATTATTCAGGTGCGCCCGCCAATGGACGATCTGCTAACTGCGGACGACAACACCATTGCCCGTCGCATGAATGAGGAAGTGGAGAATCTGGTGGGGCCGAATCCTGAGCAATATACCTGGATCCTGAAGCTGCTGAAGACGCGTCGGGAGGGGGAAATTGAACCCTACCGGCGAAAAGAGCTGTTCCCGAAGAAGAAATAAAAAAATCCCCGCATCTGGCGGGGATTGTCGTTTTAGCGTTTCACTTATTCGACTGTCAGAATGCGGGTGGTATTGGTGGTGCCAATGGTGCTCATCACGTCTCCCTGGGTGACGATAACCAGATCACCGGAGAGCAGATAGCCTTTGTCACGCAGCAGGTTGACCGCATCGCTGGCGGCGACCACACCTTCACTGGTGCTGTCGAAATAGACCGGGGTTACGCCGCGGTACAGCGCGGTGAGGTTCAGCGTACGTTCATGGCGGGAAAGGGCGAAAATCGGCAGTCCGGAGCTGATACGGGAGGTCATCAGCGCCGTGCGTCCGGATTCGGTCATGGAGATAATCGCCGTGACGCCTTTCAGATGGTTAGCCGCGTACATTGCAGACATCGCAATGGCTTCTTCGACGTTATCGAACTGAATATCCAGGCGGTGTTTGGAAACGTTGATGCTGGGGATCTTCTCTGCGCCCAGGCAGACGCGCGCCATAGCGGCGACGGTTTCAGCCGGGTACTGACCCGCAGCGGTCTCCGCTGACAGCATGACCGCATCGGTACCATCCAGCACGGCGTTTGCCACGTCCATCACTTCCGCACGGGTTGGCATCGGATTAGTAATCATCGACTCCATCATCTGCGTTGCCGTGATGACAGAGCGGTTAAGCTGGCGGGCGCGGCGAATTAAGGCCTTCTGAATACCAACCAGTTCCGGGTCGCCAATTTCCACGCCGAGGTCGCCACGCGCGACCATCACCACGTCGGAGGCGAGGATAACGTCATCCATAGCGTCCTGGCTGCAAACGGCTTCTGCACGTTCTACTTTGGCAACAATTTTGGCGTCACAGCCTGCATCACGTGCGAGGCGGCGGGCATAATTAAGGTCTTCGCCGCAGCGAGGGAAGGAGACGGCAAGGTAATCCACGCCAATGTGCGCAGCGGTCAGGATATCGGCTTTATCTTTTTCAGTCAGTGCTTCGGCTGACAGGCCGCCGCCCAGTTTGTTAATCCCTTTGTTATTGGAAAGCGGGCCGCCGACGGTAACTTCGGTAAACACTTTCATGCCCTGTACTTCCAGTACTTTTAACTGTACGCGACCATCATCCAGCAACAGGATATCGCCAGGAACGACATCAGCAGGCAGGCCTTTGTAGTCGATGCCGACTTTCTCTTTGTCGCCTTCGCCTTTGCTGAGGTTGGCATCCAGCAGGAATTTATCGCCAATGTTCAGGAAGACTTTACCTTCCTTAAAGGTGGACACGCGGATTTTGGGCCCTTGCAGGTCGCCAAGGATGGCTACATGGCGTCCCAGTTTTGCCGCAATCTCACGTACCTTATCCGCACGTAATTTATGATCTTCTGCGGTGCCGTGGGAGAAGTTCATACGCACCACGTTGGCGCCTGCGGCGATAACTTTTTCGAGGTTATTATCGCGATCGGTAGCCGGGCCGAGGGTGGTAACGATTTTGGTTCTGCGAAGCCTTCTGGACATGTAATACTCCGTTGTCTAAAACAACCAGGTGTTGCGTGAACATGAATTCGGGTACGGTCTCCACGTGAGAGGAGAACAGTGAATTTACCCGAATGGCGTAAAATGTTACAACTTTGTTGTTGCTGTTAGTGTTTATCACTCCTGTTCAGGAGTTCCTTATCAAAGCGCGATTCTTTGAGTGCTTCTTTGACACGCTTCAAGTTATCCCTGAATTTTGCCCCCCGGCGCAATGTGAACCCGGTTGCAAGAACGTCGATAACCGTCAGCTGCGCCAGCCGCGACACCATCGGCATATAAATGTCGGTATCTTCCGGTACATCCAGAGTGATAGCCAGAGTCGCTTCACGGGCCAGCGGGGTGTCCGCGGAGGTGAGCGCAATGACCATGGCATCGTTTTCACGCGCCAGTTGAGCCAGTTCCACCAGACTTTTTGTGCGGCCGGTGTGAGAAATCAGCACCACGACGTCATCATCGCTACAATTCATACAACTCATACGTTGCAACACGATGTCGTCGGAATAGACTACCGGGACATTAAAGCGGAAAAATTTGTTCATTGCATCATGGGCAACAGCGGCGGAAGATCCCAGACCAAAGAAGGCGATTTTCTTCGCCTGGGTGAGTAAATCCACCGCCCGGTTTACCGACGTCATATCCAGCGATTGCCGGACATGATCGAGGCTTGCCATGGCAGATTCGAAAATTTTTCCAGTATAAGCCTCAACGCTGTCATCTTCATCGACATTACGGTTGACATAGGGCGTGCCATTGGCGAGGCTTTGCGCCAGATGGAGCTTGAAGTCGGGAAAACCACGAGTATCGAGACTGCGGCAAAAACGGTTTACAGTAGGTTCACTGACGCCCGCTTCCAGTGCGAGTGTGGCGATACTGGAGTGGATGGCTTTATCCGGCGTGGCAAGAATAACTTCAGCCACTTTACGTTCGGATTTGCTAAGGTGTTCCAGTTGAGACTGGATCTTTTCCAGCATATTCATTATCAGCAGCATGCTCATCAGTAAAACGGTTCCACAAGAGTGTAAAACCGTGAAGCGGTTTGGTTTGATATTACCTCCCTGCGCAGCAGAAAGGTAAGTTGCAACGAGAATTGTTGTTGTTTTTTTTCATTACTTGATCACAGTCGGATTTTATCCTCTGTGCATCAGGCAAACATCCAGCCTTTTCCGGGCGAAAAGCCAGAATTTCGCCAAATGACAGGCGAACGCACGGCTGGACAAGCGTTAGCGGTTTCGGGAATCAGGTAAAAGCAGTACAGTGCAGTGTAATAAAATTACAACTAAGGCCTGGCATAAGCACCAGGAAAAGCCAACTGAGGAGAATGACATGGCGGTAACGCAAACAGCCCAGGCATGTGACCTGGTCATTTTCGGCGCGAAAGGCGATCTCGCTCGTCGAAAATTGCTGCCTTCCCTGTATCAACTAGAAAAAGCAGGTCAGATTCATCCCGATACGCGCATCCTGGGTGTAGGGCGCGCGGAGTGGGACAAAGAAGCCTATACCAGGGTCGTGCGCGAAGCGCTGGAAACTTTCATGAAGGAAAAGATCGATGAAAGTTTGTGGGATACGCTGAGCGGTCGACTGGACTTCTGTAATCTGGACGTCAACGATGTGAAAGCGTTTAACCGTCTGGGTAAAATGCTCTCTCAGAAAGAGCGCACCACCATTAACTACTTTGCGATGCCGCCAAGCACCTTTGGCGCGATCTGTCGTGGTCTGGGTGAAGCAAAACTGAATGCCAAGCCTGCGCGTGTGGTGATGGAAAAACCGCTGGGGACCTCGCTGGCCACATCGTGTGAGATCAATGACCAGGTGGGCGAGTACTTCGAAGAGTGCCAGGTCTACCGTATCGACCACTACCTGGGTAAAGAAACGGTGCTGAATCTGCTGGCGCTGCGTTTTGCCAATTCCCTGTTCGTCAACAACTGGGATAATCGCACCATTGATCATGTTGAAATTACGGTTGCGGAAGAAGTAGGCATTGAAGGCCGCTGGGGCTACTTTGACCAGGCCGGTCAAATGCGTGACATGATCCAGAACCACCTGCTGCAAATTCTGTGCATGATTGCGATGTCGCCGCCGTCCGATCTCAGCGCTGACAGCATTCGTGACGAAAAAGTCAAAGTACTGAAATCGCTGCGCCGTATTGATCGCACTAATGTGCGTGAAAAAACGGTTCGTGGTCAGTATTCCGCCGGGTTTGCGCAGGGCAAAAAAGTGCCGGGCTACCTGGAAGAGGAAGGGGCGAACAAGTCGAGTAATACCGAAACCTTCGTGGCTATCCGCGTGGATATCGATAACTGGCGTTGGGCAGGTGTTCCGTTCTACCTGCGAACCGGTAAGCGTCTGCCGACCAAATGCTCCGAAGTGGTGGTGTACTTCAAAACCCCTGAGCTGAACCTGTTTAAAGAGTCCTGGCAGGATCTGCCGCAGAACAAATTGACCATTCGTCTGCAACCTGATGAAGGTGTGGATATTCAGGTGCTTAACAAAGTTCCGGGTCTTGATCACAAGCATAATCTGCAAATCACCAAGCTGGATCTGAGCTATTCCGAAACCTTCAATGAATCACATCTGGCAGATGCCTACGAGCGTCTGCTGCTGGAGACCATGCGTGGCATTCAGGCACTGTTTGTGCGTCGTGATGAAGTGGAAGAAGCCTGGAAATGGGTTGACTCCATTACCGAAGCCTGGGCGATGGACAATGACTCACCAAAACCTTACCAGGCTGGCACCTGGGGACCGGTTGCGTCGGTTGCGATGATCACCCGCGATGGTCGTTCCTGGAACGAATTTGAGTAACTGTTGTGTCGGTGATGTTATTTCATTTTACCGGTAACATGATCTAACACAGAAATCAGGACAATTTTTCACCTTTCAAGCTCCGACTGGATTCACCAGCGGAGCTTTTTTTATTACACTGGCTGAAGCGATTTTGCCGTTGGGGCGCGCGACTACTGTAAATCTGACGAATGAGCTTGTCAGGTCAGAACTTAGTCCAGCATTACCCCAGACAGATAAATTTCAGGAGCCTCTATGAACTCAATATTGTTACGCGTAACAAATCGTATTGCTGAACGCTCGCGCGAAAGCCGGACCGCCTACCTAAAACGCATCGAACAAGCTAAAAGCGAAACGGTCCACCGCTCATCGCTGGCCTGCGGCAACCTTGCCCATGGCTTCTCGGCCTGCCAGCCGGAGGACAAGGCCGGTCTGAAAAGCATGTTGCGTAACAATATTGCTATCATCACCTCCTACAACGATATGCTCTCCGCTCATCAGCCCTACGAAACCTATCCCAATATCATCCGCAAAGCCCTGCATTCGGTGAATGCCATTGGCCAGGTTGCCGGAGGGGTGCCTGCCATGTGCGACGGTGTGACCCAGGGCCAGGACGGCATGGAGCTTTCACTGCTCAGCCGTGAAGTGATTGCGATGTCGGCAGCAGTCGGACTGTCTCACAACATGTTTGACGGCGCATTGTACCTCGGCGTGTGTGACAAAATTGTCCCCGGTCTTGCAATGGCGGCGCTCTCCTTCGGTCATCTGCCTGCGGTCTTCGTACCTTCAGGCCCGATGGCCAGCGGACTGCCAAATAAAGAGAAAGTGCGCATTCGTCAGCTCTATGCCGAAGGCAAGGTGGATCGTATTGCGCTACTGGAGTCTGAAGCGGCGTCTTACCACGCGCCGGGCACCTGTACCTTCTACGGTACGGCCAATACCAACCAGATGGTTATTGAGTTTATGGGCATGCAGTTGCCGGGCTCTTCCTTCGTGCATCCGGATGCGCCGTTGCGTGAAGCGCTGACCTCAGCTGCGGCACGCCAGGTCACTCGCCTGACCGGCAACGGCAGCGAGTGGATGCCGCTGGGTAAAATGATCGACGAGAAGGCGGTGGTGAACGGGATCGTTTCATTACTGGCAACCGGCGGCTCGACGAACCACACCATGCATCTGGTGGCGATGGCGCGCGCCGCAGGCATCATCATTAACTGGGATGATTTCTCTGAGCTTTCGGAAGTGGTGCCGCTGATGGCAAAACTCTATCCAAATGGCCCGGCAGACATTAACCACTTCCAGGCGGCGGGCGGAGTACCGGTGCTGATGCGTGAACTGCTCAAAGGCGGCTTGCTGCATGAGGATGTCAACACTGTAGCCGGGTTCGGTCTTTCACGTTACACCCTCGAGCCATGGCTGAACAACGGCGAACTGGACTGGCGTGAAGGCGCCGCTGCGCCGCTTGATACCAACGTTATTGCCACGGTCGATGCGCCGTTCTCACGCCACGGTGGGACAAAAGTGCTTAGCGGCAACCTGGGGCGCGCGGTAATGAAAACCTCAGCCGTACCGGTCGAATACCAGGTTATTGAAGCCCCCGCCGTTATCTTCGAAAGCCAGCATGATGTGGTTCCGGCGTTTGAAGCCGGTCTGCTGGACAAAGACTGCGTGGTCGTTGTTCGCCATCAGGGGCCAAAAGCGAACGGCATGCCAGAATTACATAAACTTATGCCGCCGCTTGGTGTATTATTGGACCGCCGTTTCAAAATTGCGTTAGTTACTGATGGACGTCTGTCCGGTGCATCGGGTAAAGTGCCCTCCGCAATTCATGTTACCCCCGAAGCATACGACGGTGGGTTACTGGCAAAAGTTCGCGATGGCGACATGATCCGTGTTAACGGACAGACTGGCGAACTGACGCTGCTGGTGGATGAGGCAGAACTGACCGCCCGCCAGCCACATATTCCTGACCTGAGCGCAATGCGCGTGGGCACGGGGCGTGAAATGTTCGGCGCACTGCGGGAAAAATTGTCCGGCGCAGAACAGGGCGCAACCTGTATCGATTTTTAAATGACAAGTTTATTCGTTCTGGCGAGAGAAAAACTCTGATGAAAAATTGGAAAACGAGTGCAGAAGCAATCCTGAAAACCGGTCCGGTTGTGCCGGTTATCGTTGTTAATAAACTGGAGCACGCTGTTCCGATGGCGAAAGCGCTGGTTGCAGGCGGTGTTCGCGTACTGGAAGTGACTCTGCGTACCCCTTGTGCAATGGATGCTATCCGCGCCATTGCCAAAGAAGTGCCGGATGCGATTATCGGCGCCGGTACCGTGCTTAACCCGCAGCAGTTAAAAGAAGTGACCGAAGCTGGCGCACAGTTTGCTATCAGCCCAGGCCTGACTGAACCTCTGCTCAAAGCGGCAACCGAAGGCACTATCCCATTGATCCCTGGTATCAGCACCGTGTCTGAACTGATGCTGGGTATGGACTACGGCCTGAAAGAGTTCAAATTCTTCCCGGCTGAAGCCAACGGCGGCACTAAAGCCCTGCAGGCCATTGCTGGTCCGTTTGCGCAGGTTCGTTTCTGCCCGACTGGCGGTATTTCTCCGGCTAACTACCGTGACTATCTGGCGCTGAAAAGCGTGCTGTGCATCGGCGGTTCCTGGCTGGTTCCGGCTGATGCGCTGGAAGCGGGTGACTACGACCGTATCACTAAACTTGCTCGCGAAGCGGTAGAAGGCGCGAAGTAAGCGTTTAACGCAGGTTCATTGTCTGCATAAAAAACCGTATTGCTGTAAAGCGATACGGTTTTTTTTCGTCTGAAGGCATTCGGGCCGGGCCTGATATTATTTTGTCTTTATATGGTGAATGTGTTTCACCTTAACGCATATAAAAATTGAATATATTGTTTTTATTTTTACGCAGGAAAATAGAGGTATAATCGGAAGTTGATTGCCAGAGGCAATATTACTTAGGGAAGGTGCGATTTAATCGGTGGGGTTCAGTGGAGTCCTTATCTGTATTAGCCTTACCTTAGCTGAGCTGTAT
>NZ_CBFFRJ010000042.1:0-39063 GCF_965644225.1 Phytobacter sp. V91
AGCTCAGCTAAGGTAAGGCTAATACAGATAAGGACTCCACTGAACCCCACCGATTAAATCGCACCTTCCCTAAGTAACATAGCAGCAATAAAGGCTTGGTTGTCTTGATTTAAAGAATGGGTTTCTTGTTTAAAAACTTCAAGTGAAGTTTTGTTTACGCCAATTAAATGGGATCCAAAAAAAGCATTTGTAAGGTAGCATCGAATTATCTGTTTCTTAGTGTATTTGAAATTTACCAATAAAGAGAGAGTGATTTCATATAGCTTCCTGTAAAAGGTTTGCTCTTTAAAATTGGTAATTGTCCTCACCATTTGCATATCAATAGTGCTAAATCCACCATGTTTTTTTCTTTGAATCATTTTTAAAGCATCTCTGATGAATGATAAGAAATCAAAACCACAATGCCTTAAGAATCGACGGTCTTCCAGTGCCATGACAAAAAACTCTAACTCGTTGAAGTCAGCAGATTCGTCGTATGGAATTTTTAACATTTCGTGATGGATTTGTAGTAGATCATAATTTAAATTAATGAGAAGGTTACGGAAGCATCTATAATGTCTTTCACTATAGGGGTGGCTGTTCATTTTAATATTTTAACCTTCTGGTGAAAATATTATTCTCTAGATGATACCTATTTTGAAGAATAAAAGGTAGAGTAAAAATATCGAGGAATAGTTTAATGTACGTCTTGTCAATTATTTTGAGCCAGCGAGTTGTGTTAGCTGGCTCTTTTCAACTCACGCCAGCTTCGGATACCCGTCCGCAATGGCATCGCCGGTGAACTGCGCAATCCAACCTTCCGGGTTATCGAAGATGCGGATGGCGGTAAAGTTAGGCTCTGAGCCCATATCAAACCAGTGCGGTGTGCCAGCAGGGACGGAGATCAGGTCGTTCTTTTCGCACAGTACCTGGTAAACCTCGTCGCCAATATGCAGGCAGAACAGCCCGGCACCTTCCACAAAGAAGCGCACTTCATCTTCGCCGTGGGTGTGTTCGTTGAGGAATTTAGCGCGCAGGGCATCTTTTTGCGGGTTGTCGGCGCGCAGGCTGATCACGTCCCAGCTCTGGTAACCTTTTTCTTCAACCAGTTTATCGATGGCGTGCTGATAGGCGGTGATCACCGTTTCCGGTGTTGGATCCGCACCTAAATCACGGTCGGCTTCCCAGCGCTCAAAGCGAACCTCTTTGGCGTTCAGCTTGTGCTGAATTTCGGCGGCATCGGTGCTCTGCCAGGTGGGCTGGCTGGCGTCTTTGTCAGAATAAATCGTCAGTGCGCTCATGAGGGGATCTGCTCCGGCTTAATATGGTCGAAAGAAGGAACCTGGTGATGATGACTGGCGGCGTCATTGTCGCCGCGGATCAACTGCGTGGTGCGAAAACCGGCCTGTTCGGCAGCGTCCAGTTCCTGATGGATATCCGAAAGGAACAGGATCTGCACCGCTGGCAGACTCAGCTGTTCGGCAATATTACGGTATGACTGCACCTCGCGCTTTGCACCGACCAGGGTGTCAAAATAACCGCTGAACAGAGGAGTAATATCACCTTCGTCGCTGTAGCCAAATAACAGTTTTTGCGCAGCAACGGAGCCAGAGGAATAAACATATAAATCAAGACCTTTGGCTTTCCATTTTTCCAGCGCAGGGAGGACATCCGGGTAGAGATGGCCGGTGAAGTCACCGTTAACGTAACCGTCATGCCAGATAATGCCCTGTAACGCTTTCAGCGCGGTTGATTTACGGTCTTCGTCCATAAAACGCAGCAGCGTATCCAGCAGTTCCTCTGTAGTGGCATCGGGTTGGGCGATTTCTTCCCGCAGGTTGTCGAGGATGGTTTTGACCGGCTCAACATACTGCTGCGCGGCGAGCAGCGCAGGCAGGCGCTCGCGGGCGTAGGGGAATAGCACGTTATGCACAAAGCGGATATCGCTGGTGGTGCCTTCGATGTCGGTTACAATCGCACGGATCATTATTTCTCCAGCAGTCGACGCTGCATTTCGCATTCAAACAGGAACTCCAGCCCTTCGAGATGACGACGGGCCTCCGCCACATCACGCCCCCAGCAGGTCAGGCCGTGACCACGCAGCAAAAAGCCGTAATTCAGCGGGCGCGCTTGCGCGTAATCCGCTATCCGGCGGGCGAGGGCATCAATATCCTGGCTGTTATCGAAAATTGCAATGGGCACGGTATCAAGATGCGTAGTTTGCCCGCTGAGGGATTTCTGCATTTCAAAGCCGCTTATCAGCAGTTCTGTTGCCCGCTCCACGCGGGACAATACGGTGGCATTGACCGTGTGGACGTGCAATACCGCTCTGGCATCAGGAAACAGGCGATAAATCAACGTGTGCAGGCCGGTTTCCGCAGAGGGTTTACGCCCGGACGGCGCATGGTTATCGGCAATAGAGACTTGCAGAAAATCGGCAGTGGTGAGGCTGCCTTTGTCTTTACCGGACTCACTCAGCCAGCACCAGTGCGCATCTTCGCGCACGGACATATTACCGCCGGTGGCGGGAGACCAGCCTTTCTGGCCTATCCAGTGGCAGGCGTGAACGAGTTCCTGAAGTTGCAGGTTATCTGTCATGTTCTTCCTTTAGGTGCGCGGATGCGGCGCGTGGAGGAATATTCTTATGGTTTAGACGTCTAAGCGTCTTGATTGCCAAATACTAACATCGTGTTATAGTGGCAGCAACATCAGTATTACAAGCAGGCATGCAACAATGAGCGACAACACACTGATTCCGCAGAGCAAACTTCCCGCACTTGGCACCACCATTTTCACCCAGATGAGCGCGCTTGCGCAGCAATATCAGGCGATTAACCTTTCTCAGGGGTTCCCGGATTTTGACGGCCCGCGCTATTTACAGGAGCGCCTGGCGCACCATGTGGCGCAAGGGGCAAACCAGTACGCGCCGATGACCGGCGTACAGGCATTGCGTGATGCCATTGCTGACAAGACTGAAGAGTTGTACGGCTACAAACCGGATGCCGGAACCGATATTACGGTAACGGCTGGCGCAACCGAAGCCCTGTATGCGGCGATCACTGCGCTTGTGCGCAAGGGCGATGAAGTTATCTGTTTTGACCCAAGCTACGACAGCTATGCCCCGGCGGTAGAGCTTTCCGGCGGCGAACTCAAGCGCATTGCCCTCCAGCCACCGCATTTTCGCGTTGACTGGCAGGCCTTTGCGGCGCTGCTGAGCGATAAAACACGTCTGGTTATCCTCAATACGCCGCATAATCCCTCCGCGACGGTGTGGCGTAACGAAGATTTTGCCGCCCTGTGGCAGGCGATTGGCGATAAAGAAATTTATGTGCTGAGCGATGAGGTTTACGAGCATATCTGCTTTGCCGAAGAGGGGCATGCCAGCGTGCTGGCTCATCCGCAACTGCGTCAGCGGGCGATTGCCGTCTCATCTTTTGGTAAGACGTTCCATATGACCGGCTGGAAAGTGGGTTACTGCGTGGCGCCTGCCGCCATCAGCGCTGAACTGCGCAAGGTGCACCAGTATCTGACCTTCTCGGTAAACACCCCGGCACAGCTGGCTCTGGCCGATATGCTGCGTGCCCAGCCGGAGCATTACCGCCAGTTACCGGCATTTTACCAGGCCCGTCGCGATGTGCTGATTAACGCCCTTGCCAGCAGTCGGCTGGAAATTCTGCCCTGCGAAGGCACCTATTTCCTGCTGGCGGATTACAGCGCCATTTCCGATCTTGATGATGTGAGTTTCTGTCAGTGGTTGACCAAAGAAGTGGGCGTTGCCGCTATTCCGCTGTCGGTATTCTGCGCCGATCCCTTCCCGCATAAACTCATTCGTCTGTGCTTTGCAAAACAGGAATCGACGCTGCTGGCGGCGGCAGAGCGGTTATGTAAGCTGTAGCGCTATTTGATGGTCCATGCGCGCGAGAATCGACGGTCGGCGAAGAGTTCCGTCAGGCCGTTGATTTGCTTGAGACGCAGCACCTCGTCACCGTCCATGCCCAGCTCTTTGCCGATCTGTTCTTCGCTCCAGCCTTCCCGCGTCAGTTCCCGCACGATTTCCGCCATCTCATTGATCTGATGCCGCCCGCGAGCACGGTTATGACGAATGGTTGCGGCCATACGTTCGGATTTACTGGCCGTTTTGTTGTTCAGACAGGTCACCGGCAGATAGCCTTTAAGCTTTGTTTTCAGCGCGGCCCGGCCTTTGCCTAATTCGTGGCGGTGAAAGCCATCAATAATTTCAAAATGACCGGGCTTATCTTCCTGCACCACCACCGGTTGGGTAAAGCCATCTTTTTCGAGGGATTTCAGCAATAAGCGTTTTTCCGGCGGCGCGACCTGATTGGGGTTGTAATCATTGGGCGTTACACTGCTGCTCTTTACCCACAACACACAATCTATTGGCTGATCGCGAAAGGGGCTGTGCTCATGGAGCAACAGGCGAAAATCATTGATAGCATCAATACGTTTCTCTTCCGTCAGCGAGCTCAGGAAGTTGCTCAGTGCCTGCATTAATTCCTGCTGCATAAAATTCCCCATTCCTTGCGTTTGTTTTTGATGCGTTCGTGATAGCGCTGGTAGTTCCTGGTTTTGGTTGGACTGAAAGAGAGCGCTCTGCACCAGTAATCATTATTGAGCAGTACCTTACAGATGCGTCGCCATGAGGGAATATCTTTTGCGCCGGTATCACCTGGCTGGGTGTCGGGTATGCCTGCGATACCCTTTTTTTCGAACCAGTGCAGGTAGATAGCAATTTTGTTGCGGTAATGCTCTGCGGTTTGGTCTGGCATGCTGTCGAGCAGAAAGAGGGCATACCTCTTCCAGGTGAGATGTTCGGGTTTTGTCAGTTTGCGATGACCGTAGAACTTATTGTCCTGTCCGGCGTAAACACCGCCGCTGCTGGCGCCATGGACCCGTTCGCACATCATTGCCCAGCGTTCGGGTTCAATCACATGATACAGCCAGAGGCCCTGACGCTGCTCCGGGCCGAAGGGTTCACAGATGCGCATATAGCGCGCCGATACGCCCGCCTGATACATCAAATTATAGAGCGGGTTATAAGGTAGTTTGCTTTTCGCAAACCAGGTCCAGATATCGGCGGTTTTCCAGTCATAAATTGGGTAGACATACCAGGCATGCCCGCCGGGCGCGACGCTGGTCCAGGGTTTGTCATCGGCAAAGCGCATTTTGTTGGTTGACGCAATGGCCAGAAAGCGGTTGTAGGATTCATCGGCACGAATACCCACCATCATTGCGGCAGGATTATTGCTGGCAAACCAGTCGGCAAATTTACTGACAAAGGATTCAAAGGTCATCCCTTGCTCATAAAACGGTAATTCAGCAGCCTGGGTTATTGCATGTTCCGGTGGCTGGCGCACCCACTCAACGCCTGGCTCCCAGCACTGCCAGGTGGGGGAATACTGCGACAAACCGTTTTGCGTTGTCAGCGGGAGGGCTATCCAGTAAAACCTGTCGGTCACATCCTCACAGGCCGCACGCATCTCTTCCACATAATTGAGGGTGTAATTGAACTGCGCTTCCCAGTCGATAAACAAAATGCTGATTTTCTTGTTCAGCTGCCGTGCCAGTTGCGCCGCTAAGTGCAGCATGATGCTGGAATCTTTTCCCCCGGAAAACGAGATACAAACTTTGGGGAAGTTTTCCAGCGTCCATTTGATTCGTGCGGTACTGGCTTGCAGAACATTCTGTTCGAGGATTTGCTTAGTTAACGTCATTAGCAACGCTTCCATGTGACTAATGTTAAGCAGGCATGATAATGATTTTACGTAAGAAGGTAACGATAAAATTTATATAGATTTCAATGATATAAATTGCTTCTTTTAGCTTGATACATTCTTCTGAATTATGTTTTAGCCTGTTGCCCTGGGGTTCTGGCACACAACAAAAGCGGCATGCCAAAAGTCAGTAACGGTAAAACCTATCGCAGCCATAGGCAGTATCTGGCGGACGGGCGATTGTTATGCCTGTGACAGAGTGTTCTAATCCTTATCGTCTGTGTGACAACCTGGCGTTTGTTACGCAGGCACCGCCAGCATGACTGGCGCTGAAGCACCCATGGGTCTTTCAGGTATCAAGCCACCCGTGAGGTGGCTTTTTTGTTTTCATCGATCTGGCAGGCGGTTGCCTGCTTAATCGGATGTTCATGTATGGTTCATTAAGCAATTTTGTGCGGGTTGTTAGCTAACGCTTATTGATTTGATAATGCAAACGCATTAGCCGGGTCAGCAAAAATTCGTTAACTTACACCTCAACGAAAACACGGAGGAAGTACAGATGTCTTTAATCAACACTAAAATCAAACCTTTTAAAAACCAGGCGTTCAAAAACGGTGAGTTCGTAGAAGTTACCGAGAAAGATACCGAAGGCCGCTGGAGCGTCTTCTTCTTCTACCCGGCTGACTTCACCTTCGTATGCCCGACTGAACTGGGTGACGTTGCTGATCATCATGAAGAACTGCAAAAACTGGGCGTGGACGTTTACTCTGTTTCTACCGACACCCACTTTACGCACAAAGCATGGCACAGCAGCTCCGAAACCATCGCAAAAATCAAATATGCGATGATCGGCGACCCGACTGGCGCCCTGACCCGTAACTTCGAAATCATGCGCGAAGACGAAGGCCTGGCTGACCGTGGCACCTTTATCGTTGACCCGCAGGGTATCATTCAGGCTATCGAAGTTACCGCTGAAGGTATCGGCCGTGACGCATCTGACCTGCTGCGTAAAATCAAAGCAGCACAGTACGTTGCTTCCCACCCAGGCGAAGTGTGCCCGGCTAAGTGGAAAGAAGGTGATGCGACTCTGGCTCCGTCCCTGGACCTGGTTGGCAAAATCTAAATTTCCGTCGTCTTTCGCGCCATAGCGGCGTTGGCGTCGCCTGCTCACCCCGGTCACTTACTTTTGTAAGCTCCCGGGGGATTTACAGGCTAGCCGCCTTGCTCTGACGCGAAATACTTAGGAAATGATGTCATCCAAACGGGCGCAATAGTGCGCCTGTTTTATTCAAGCACCATGACGCAAGTTGCATTGATGCAGCCCCAACAAAATCGGCTTGCATGATGATGTTTTAAGAGAGGGATACAAAATGCTCGACACTAATATGAAAACCCAGCTCAGGGCCTATCTTGAGAAACTGACTAAGCCTGTTGAGCTGATTGCCACGCTGGATGACAGCGCCAGATCGGCAGAGATCAAAGAACTGTTGGCTGAGATTGCTGAACTGTCAGACAAGGTCTCTTTCAAAGAAGACAACCAGCTCAATGTGCGTAAACCGTCATTCCTGATTACTAACCCAGGTTCAAATCAGGGGCCGCGTTTTGCTGGCTCCCCACTGGGTCATGAGTTTACCTCTCTGGTTCTGGCTCTGCTGTGGACCGGTGGTCATCCGTCGAAAGAAGCGCAGTCTTTGCTTGAGCAAATTCGCGATATCGACGGTGATTTTGAGTTTGAAACCTATTACTCACTCACCTGCCATAACTGCCCGGACGTGGTGCAGGCATTTAACCTGATGGCGGTGCTGAATCCGCGCATCAAGCATACGGCAATTGACGGCGGCACCTACCAGAACGAAATCACCGATCGTAACGTGATGGGCGTTCCGGCCGTGTTTGTTAACGGCAAAGAGTTTGGTCAGGGGCGTATGACGCTGACCGAAATCGTCGCGAAAATTGATACCGGTGCAGAAAAACGTGCCGCAGAAGAGCTGAATAAGCGTGATGCTTACGACGTGCTGATTGTCGGTTCCGGCCCGTCCGGCGCCGCGGCTGCGGTGTATTCCGCGCGTAAAGGTATTCGTACTGGCCTGATGGGCGAGCGTTTTGGTGGCCAGGTGCTGGATACCGTGGATATTGAAAACTATATCTCGGTACCTAAAACCGAAGGGCAGAAACTGGCGGGCGCACTCAAGGCGCACGTGTCGGAATATGCCGTCGATGTGATTGATTCACAAAGCGCGACCAAACTGACGCCAGCGGCGGTGGAAGGTGGTTTACACCAGATTGAAACTGCATCAGGCGCGGTGCTTAAAGCACGCAGCATTATTATTTCCACCGGGGCGAAGTGGCGCAATATGAACGTGCCGGGTGAAGAACAGTATCGCACCAAAGGCGTGACCTACTGCCCGCACTGCGATGGCCCGTTGTTTAAAGGCAAACGTGTTGCGGTTATCGGCGGAGGCAACTCCGGCGTGGAAGCGGCCATCGATCTGGCTGGTATTGTCGAGCATGTCACTTTGCTGGAATTCGCGCCAGAAATGAAAGCTGACCAGGTGTTGCAGGATAAAGTCCGCAGCCTGGGCAACGTTGACATTATTCTCAATGCGCAGACCACGGAAGTGAAAGGCGACGGCAGCAAGCTGACTGGCCTGGAATACCGTGACCGCGTAAGCGGCGATGTTCACCAGATAGCACTGGCCGGTATCTTTGTGCAGATTGGTTTACTGCCGAACACCACCTGGCTTGAAGGGGCGATTGAGCGTAACCGGATGGGTGAAATTATCATTGATGCGAAATGTGAAACCAGCGTCAAAGGTGTGTTCGCGGCCGGTGACTGCACCACGGTGCCGTACAAACAAATTATCATCGCCGCGGGCGAAGGTGCGAAAGCCTCTCTGAGCGCGTTCGACTACCTGATCCGCACCAAAACTGCATAAACAGCATAAAAAGAAAGTCAGACAAATATACCTGCAATGATAAAGAGGCCGCCCGGTTCGGCCTCTTTTATGACTGCGAATTAACGCACAACCAGAACGGGAATATGTGCGTGTCGCACTACGCTTGAGGCATTCGATCCCAGCAGATGGGTTGATATTGAAGGGTTGCGTGAGCCAATGACTATCACATCGGCGGCCAACTCTTTTGCCATCTCATTAACAACATCGCGCACGCTACCCAAACGCACGTGGATCTTAATGCGATCGGGAGCGAGGGAAAAATGGCTGACCATGGTCTCCAGCCGTGACTGCGCTTCGACCTGTAAATGCTCTTCAAAACGACGAATATCGGCGGCGAACCGGTGCAGGCTTAAACTGGCGGAGGCGGGCAGGACGTGCAGTAAATGAATGACCCCAGTTTCCTGAGCGAGAAACTCGGCGTGCCGCACGGCTTTGTCGCTTAACTCCATTTCAAACACATCGACCGGCATAATGATTGTCTGATACATAAACGCGTCTCCCTGTGGGTTATGTCCAGATTATTAGCGCATAAACGACCACTTATTTATGCTAAGTGGCTGGCAATTATTTACTTTATTGATGATTTACCAACGAAAGGGCTGTTATTTGCCCGTAACAAGACAACGCTCACCAGTGGCGTTCAAGATAAAGTACGGCGGCGACAACGATCGCCACTATGACCATATATAAGAAGATAACGAGGGTTATTTCGCTCATAACTAAACCTGGATCCACATCCTGTATACAACGGTAGGATCAAATGGGCGACAATCAAATGCGACATCCGGGTGAACTGACAGGTCATCAGAGGATGCAAAGCAGCATCCTCGGTTCTCTGGGGAGGGCGTTTATTCAGAGATTAAAAACACCGGCGGCTTCGGGTTGCCAGACCAGCTCCAGGACTTCGAGGTCGGTGGAGGCTCCGCCCGGTAATTCCCAGTGAATGCTGTCGCCGGTACGTAATCCTAACAATGCCGCGCCGACCGGCGCCAGAACGGAGAGTTGGCTGGCGCTGTCGGCCATTTGCGTGGGGTAGACCAGCGTGCGGGTACGTGTTTCTCCGCTGGTTAAGTCCCGAAAGGTCACGGTGCTGTTCATGGTGACCACATTCGCTGGCATCTCTTCAGGGGCACACATTTGCGCACGATCCAGCTCAGTGTTTAACGCCTGCGCCACGGGCAGATTCGCGTAAGCCGGTTTTTCCAGCAGACGATCAATGCGTTCGGCATCGAGTTCATTGATGATAATTGCAGGTCTGGACATCTCTTGCTCCATGTCTTGGGCGGCTTTTGCCTCATTGATCCAAAGAAAAACCCTCGCCGTCTGGCAGCGAGGGTTTAGCAGATCCGATGATACTGAGACTTTGCGCAAGTTTGAAGTGACTGCGCTCACATTGCCGGGTTTATCCCTGGGTTCAGGTCAGTAGCCCACCTGGTCGATGATAAAGGTGTTGCCGCAGTTTCCCGGGTGGGGTTGCGATGTAAAAGAACGGGGAGAAAGCGGGTTGTTGATGACGCCGGCATCAAGGGTGAATTGCAGTTCGGTGAGCCTGGCCTGGTTGCCGCTACAGATCAACTTGACGGATTTGATACTCTTTTCGCTCCAGGCGCGGCTCATCGCGGCGTCGAAATCGCGACGGCTGACGCTTTTGCCGTAGTTATCTGCCAGAAACGTCCCGACTGCGCTGTGCTTCATTTCCTGATTCATGCGTACCATTACGCCAAACCAGGCATCCGGATCGAAACCAAAACAGACACCGTGCTTCGCATACTCATAACGCTCAAGGCATGATTTTCCACCAGCGCCCGGCATCTCAGCATTCAGCTTGTTAGCCATCTCCAGAGACAGGCCGGTTTCTCCACCGGCGCATTTACGGCTGGCTTTCGCCTCCGGCATATTGGGAACCGGGCGACTGGCGCAACCGTAGCGTAGCCAACGATTGTTATCGACGCCGCGCGCGGCGATGGATTTTGGCAGACTCGGCCACAGACCATGCACCGTCAGGAAATCCTGTTTGCGCTCGTGTTCTTTTTGCAGGCGGCATTCATCCGGTTCAGGGCTCCCCCTGTCATGCAGACTCTGGCAAAACCCGGTCTGCCATGACAGCGCCAGCACATAGTGGTCGAAATCAGGGTAATGACTGGCAACAAGCGGGTCTGCGTAAACGGGGAGAGGTGAAAGCATCACCAGAGCGACGCTAAGGCTGGCGATGAGGTCCTTGGTTAACATTTACTATCCTGCTTGCTGCGAAAAGATAATTTCAGGAAATGATTAAAGCACAAAAAGCGCCGGGGAGGCGCTTTTTGCTTACCGGCTCCGCACTTAGTGTACTGCTGCACCAGGAACCAGAATTTCAGTGGCGACAATCACCACTATCAGCCCGACCAGTACCGGGACCGATGTGCGTTTTACCACTTCAAATGGAGAGATGTTTGCCATCCCCGCGACGGCAACGACCACGCCGGAAACCGGGGAGATGGTGCGACCCAGATTGGAGGCCTGCAACATGGGAATCGAAAGATAGGCCGGATTAATGGCTGATTCGTGGGCCAGTTTCGGGATCATCTCAACAAAGGCATAAAACGGCGCATTCCCCGAGCCGGTCGTCATCGCCGCCAGCATGGTGAGGATAACCAGCACCAGCATCAGGATGATACTCGCCGAACCAAACGAGGTGGCGATGGAGATAAGGCTCTGAATAAAGCCTATGGTGCTTAAGCCCTGGGCGAATACCCCGGCAGCCACCAGCAGCATAACCACACCGGCAAAGGCATCGGCCATCCCACGGTAAGCAACTTCCAGACCTGAAAACACATTCTGAGTGTTGAATCCACGCATAAACTCCAGCACGGCGGCCAGCAACATACAGATGACCAGGATCGTGATGATATGCAGCTCCGGACCCCATTTACCGTCAAAAATCAGTACGCCGATAATCGGCGTAAACGGCAGGATGGCATAAAACGCCGGGGCGGTGGTGGTGATGTCTTTGACGTCGAGAATTTCGGCGCTGATATTCTCTTTTTTATCCAGATAGCGCTGCCAGAAATAGTGGGCAACCGCCATGGCAATAATGGCGGCAATTGAAATCGGCAGCGTAGTTTTAAAGGCGAAATCCACCAGCGGCATTTCCGCAGCTTTAGCAGCCAGCACTACATCACCGGAAGTGGGGGATAGAATAATCGCCGCCGGTGAGGCGCAAATAGCGGCTGCAGCACCTCGACTGATCCCCACGTTGACCATCACCGGAAACAGAGTCGCCATTAATAATACGCCGAGCCCGGTGGCGGAGGAGACGGCCAGCGACATCAGGCAGGCAACAAAATAGGCAGCGACCATCAGTAAATAGGGCGAGTTAATAAAACGCAGCGGACGAGAGGCCAGTTTTACCACCATGTCGTTGGCGCCAATATGCGTCATATAGGCGGCAAAACCACAGAGCATCATGATCATCATGCCGAGATCGCCACCACGGCTCATCAGCAAAATTTTAACGTACTCAACAATGTCAGTGGCAGTGTAACCGGTGCTGGTGGCGCTGCCCGACAGGACTTTATGCCCCATCAGGGCGCTGACGATAAGCAGCATCAGGCCACCGACAAAAAGTACGCCGGTGGCGGAGTAGCCTTTGATGATATAGCGTGCGACGCCGACAATAACCGCGACGCCAATAAGAAGTTCGATAAAGGTTAACATCATGTTCTGGATCCCGGGGTGAAGGTCAGAGATAACGGCAGTAGAAAAAGAAAAAACGCAATGTGCCGAAGAACCGAATATGAATAGATGATTAAAATCAACGAAGGATCATTTAAAGAATATAATAGTGAAAATTTGCTCTTCAGACACAAAATAAGCAAAAGAAAGTTGCACGATATCCCACCCGGCGGCAAAGAGAGATTAAAGTGGAAAAGAAAACAAAAGGTTAATAATATTTTAGCGTTTAGTTATGTAAATCATTCGCCACGTAAATAAATCAAAAAAGACTTTAAAAATAAAAAATCGGCTGCCTATACTCGTGCGGTCTCCGTAAACATTATCAGGTTATTATGCATACTGGCTGGGTAAGTCGACTGCGCGCAATGAGGCGGCATCTTATGATGTTGCTGATGGCGTTCGGCTGGCTGTTAATCCAGAGTCAGTTAGCCATTGCCTCGCACGATTGCGATCTCGACGTGCAGGGTTCATCGGTGATGGCGCAGCATTACGATCACATGATGACCGATACGGCGATGCAATTGCCGATGCATGCAATGAAAGCGCCGTTGTGCGACAAGCACTGCGTGCCGGATACCGCGCAAAAAGATACCGGTCATCAGCTGCCGATAGTACTGCCTGTCAGCCTGTCTCTGGCGGTCGTTAAACCGGTTTGCGTGGATATCTCCCGCGAGGGCTGGGCATTAACGCCGCCTGCTGTTGGCCCGCCTGCAACCATCCGTTTTTGCCGCTTCAGAGAGTAGAAATCTGTTAATTCGTTGAAATTTCATTCTTTTACGATTAACAGGAGTTTTACTATGCGTTCTCAAATTCTTTGCTCGCTGGCCGGTGTGCTGGCAATCCTTTCCGTTTCTGCCGTCCAGGCAAATGATATGAACCACAGCATGCATCACGATATGTCGCAGCACGCGGCGATGTAGGCACCGGTTTACCGCTCTGAGGGGGTTATCAAAAAACTCACCTCCGAGTCCGTCACCATCTCCCACCAGGCTATCCCTGAACTCAACTGGCCACCGATGACCATGCAATTTGCGCTGCCGCAAGGCGCTGCGTTGCCGGAAATCGGTGCCGGTAAAAAGGTGAGCTTTGCCTTTACCCAGGATGACAACGGTTACCAAATCGTTTCTCTGACGCCACAAGACTGACCGGGGATACGATGAAACGATTCTCACTGAGCCTGCGGCTGAGTGGGGTTGTGCTGGGTTTGATGTGCTCCGCCGCGCAGGCGGAGTCATTCACCCTGGCACAAACCCTGGCCGCGACGGAACGCTATTCCGCCGAATTGTCAGCCAGTCGTAATGAAGTCCATGCCCTGGATGCGATGGCGGATTCAGTACGCCAACTCCCCGATCCGAAACTGAAGTTCGGTATTGAAAATCTGCCGGTGCAGGGCAGCAACGATCGCCGTTTTACCCGCGAGGGCATGACCATGCAGCGGGTGGGCGTGATGCAGCAATATGTCAGCGCGGAAAAGCGGGATCGTAAAGCCGAGACGCTGCTGGCCGAAGCACAAAGCGTAACGGCCAAATCCGCGGTGACCCGGGCAACGTTGCAACGTGATGCCGCACAGGCGTGGCTTGAGCTGGCATTGTCAATGCGCGCCCTGGAGACGGCCCGCAAGCTGTTGGCCGAAACCGATGCCCAGCAGGGCGCGCAGAAGGCCAGTGTCGGCGCAGGTAATGCGGCGCCGGACAGCGTACTGGCGTTGCGGATTGGGCTGAACGCCATGCGTGACAAAGTCACCCTTGCCGAACGAGACGTACAACTTGCAAAGGCGCGTCTGACCCAGTTAACCGGACAATCAGTCACCGCCGTCAGCGGCAATTTACCCCGTTATGAACGCCTGCCTGCCGATGAACGCACGCTGGAAAACGGCGTGGCGCAGCACCCGGAAATCGTGGCGGCAAACCGTGAAGCCAACAGTGCGAAAGCGCGTTCTGCCGAATCAGCCATCGCGGCCATTCCTGATGTTGAAGTGGAGGTCTGGTATGGCCGCCGGGCTGAAGGGTACGAAGATATGGCCGGGGTTATGGTGACTGTCGATTTGCCGTTGTTTACCTCAAAGCGTCAGGACAAAGACCATGCAGCGGATGTCTCCCGTACGTTGCAGGCCAACGATCAACTGGCGCAAATCGAGCGTGAGCATGTGGCGCAGGTACAGTCGCTTATCGCGCAGTACAACGCCGACCAGGCGCTCTGGCTGCGCCAGAGGGATGAGGTTTTGCCGCTGGTGCGCCAACGGGCATCGTTGATGGCCGCTCAATATCGCAGTGGTCAAAGCCAGTTGCCTGAACTGCTTGAGGCGCGTCGCACCGTGCTGGACAGCGAGCTTGCCGTTTTACAGGCAGAAAAAGAGATGGCCCGCAGTTGGGCGGCCATCCACTGGTTAATTCCGCAGGAGCTGGTGCAATGAAAAAAACGGTTATAGCTATTTTGATTGCCGCCGGACTGGCTGGCGCTGCGGGATACAGTATCGGGCGATGGCATGATATGCCGGCGCCAGGGGCAGACAACGCCGCGACGGCCGAACGAAAAGTACTCTACTGGTACGATCCCATGGTGCCGGGGCAGCGTTTTGATAAGCCGGGAAAATCACCCTTTATGGATATGCCGCTGGTCGCCCGTTACGCCGATGAAGGGAAAGAGGTGGAAGACGGGGTTGCGGTGAGTCCGCGTCAGCAACAAAACCTGGGTATGACCACGGCGAAGGTGGAAAAGCGGGTGCTGGCATCGGCATTCTCAGCTTTTGCTACCGTGACCACCGACGAGCGCGGCATTCAGACCGTTCCTTCCCCGGCCTCCGGAGTGGTGGAGAAGCTGTTTGTCCGCGCGCCGCAGCAGTGGGTACAAAAAGGCGAACCGCTGGCCCGGCTGTGGATCCCGCAGTGGACTGCCGCCCAGCAGGAGTATCTGGCCGTACGTCAGCTTGGCGATGGCGCACTCACCAGGGCGGCCCGGGACAGACTGGCTCTGCAATTTATGCCTGAATCCATCATCCAGTTAGTGGAGCGCAGCGGCAAACCACAAACTCGCCTGACCCTGCGCGCAGAGCAGGCAGGCTATGTGGTGAAGCTGGACTCCCGCGAAGGCGCGCAGGTGGCCGCCACCCAGACGCTGTTTGAGCTTGCCAGCCTCGACCCGGTCTGGCTGGTGGTCGATTATCCGCAAACCCAGGCACAAACCTTAAGCGCCGGCAGCGAGATCCAGGCCACTTCCGTTAGCTGGCCAGGGGAGGTGTTCCACGGGCGGGTGAGCGAACTGTTACCGCAACTGGAAACCACAACCCGAACCCTTAAAGCGCGGGTGGTGCTGGAGAATCCGCAGCAAAAGCTTAAGCCAGGCATGTTTCTGACCGTCTCCCAGGCCGACAGCGCTAAACAGCCCGCAGTTCTGGTGATGCCTGAAGAGGCGTTGATTGCCACCGGGGCCGCAAACCGGGTTCTGCTGGCAACCGGAGAGGGCCATTTTCAACCGCGCAGTGTGACCACTGGCAGAACGGCGCAGGGCTGGACAGAAGTGCTTTCCGGCTTGCAGGAGGGGGACGCGGTGGTGACTTCCGGACAGTTCCTGATCGACTCGGAGGCCAGCTTGCGCAGCGCCTTACCGGCGGCGTCGGTCGAGAAAAAAGCGCAACAGTATGAGAGTACCGGCGTGGTGAAAGCCATTGACGATGGATCCGTCACCCTGGCTCATCAACCTGTTCCCGCCCTTAACTGGGGCGCGATGACCATGGATTTCGCGCTAACCCGGCCGCAACCTGACATCAAAGTAGGTCAGTCGGTGATGTTCAGCTTTACCCTTGATGATGAACAAGGGGCGGTGATTACGCATCTGATGGCGAACGGGGAGGTGATGAAATGATTGCTGCCATTATTCGCGCCTCACTGCGTAATCGTCTGTTGATCCTGCTGGCGGCGCTGGTGCTGATGGGCTGGGGGATCTGGTCGGTACAGCGCGCGCCGCTTGATGCGCTGCCTGATTTGTCGGACGTGCAGGTGATTATTCGCGCCAGCTATCCGGGAAAAGCGCCGCAAATTATTGAGAACCAGGTGACCTATCCCCTGACTACCGCAATGCTCTCAGTGCCGGGTGCCAAAACGGTGCGCGGCTATTCGATGTTTGGCGATGCCTATGTCTATGTGTTGTTTGACGATGACACCGATCTCTACTGGGCGCGATCAAGGGTGCTGGAAAACCTCAGTCAGATCCAGTCAGCGCTGCCCGCTGGGGTCAATGTTGCTCTGGGACCGGACGCCACCGGCGTGGGCTGGATTTACGAGTACGCACTGATTGACCGGAGCGGCAAACATAATCTTGCCGATCTGCGCGCCTTGCAGGACTGGACGCTGAAATTTGAGCTCAAAACGGTGCCTGATGTGGCGGAGGTGGCGAGTGTCGGGGGAATGGTGCGGCAGTACCAGATCGTGGCGGATCCGCAAAAAATGCGGGCGCTTAATATCACCCATGAGCAACTGGTCACGGCGGTTCAGTAGGCCAATCAGGAGAGCGGCGGGGCGCTGCTGGAGATGGGCGAAGCGGAATTTATGCTGCGTACTACCGGTTATCTCCACACCCTTGATGATTTTCGCCAGATTGTGGTGACCAGCCGTGATGGCGTGCCGGTGATGCTTTCAGATATCGCCAGCGTGCGCCTGGGGCCAGAGCTGCGCCGCGGGGTGGCGGAATATAACGGTGAGGGCGAAGTTGCGGGCGGCATCATTGTGATGCGCTATGGCAAGAATGCCCTGCAAACCATCCACGGGGTAAAAGAGAAACTCCAGGCGGTGCAGAAAACGCTGCCGGCAGGGGTTGAGATTGTGCCGGTCTATGACCGATCAACGCTGATTGAGCATGCCGTTGAGACCTTGACCCACAAGCTTATCGAAGAGTTTATTGTGGTGGCACTGGTTTGTACCCTGTTCCTGTTCCATTTTCGTTCTGCTCTGGTGGCCATTGTCTCCCTGCCGCTTGGCATCCTCGGTGCGTTTATCGTGATGCACTATCAGGGGATTAATGCCAACATCATGTCGCTGGGGGGAATTGCCATTGCCATTGGCGCGATGGTGGATGCGGCGATTGTGATGATTGAAAACATGCATAAAGTCATTGAGCAGTGGCGGCATGACAATCCCGGGCGTCAGCTTACCTCTGGCGACTACTGGCGCTTGTCGGAGCAGGCGGCGGTGGAAGTGGGACCGGCGCTGTTTTGCAGCCTGCTTATCATCACCCTGTCCTTTATTCCGGTCTTTTCACTGGAGGCGCAGGAAGGGCGGATGTTCTCCCCGCTGGCCTTCACCAAGACCTGGGCGATGGCGGTGGCGGCAGGGCTGGGGATAACCCTGGTGCCGGTTTTGATGGGGCTGTTTATCCGCGGCAGGATCCCCGATGAGAAAGCCAACCCGATCAACCGTTTTTTGATTCGCCTGTATGAGCCGCTGCTGGACAGAGTTTTAAGCTGGCCAAAAGCCACGCTGGGGCTGGCATTGCTGCTCCTGCTGGTCACCCTATGGCCGCTCAGTCGGTTGGGCAGTGAATTTATGCCGCCGCTTAATGAGGGGGATCTGCTCTATATGCCTTCGACGCTGCCGGGAATTTCGGCGCGCGAAGCAGGGCGGCTGTTACAACAAACCGACAGGCTGATTAAAACCGTACCGGAAGTGGAAAGCGTGTTCGGTAAAGCGGGCAGGGCGGAGAGTGCGACCGATCCCGCGCCGCTGACGATGCTCGAAACCACCATTCGCTTTAAGCCCCGTGACCAGTGGCGGCCAGGTATGACGCCGGACAAGCTGGTGGATGAGCTGGATAAAACCGTGAGTATTCCTGGTATTGCGAATGTGTGGGTGCCGCCGATTCGTAACCGCCTGGATATGCTGGCAACAGGGATTAAAAGTCCGGTTGGGATCAAAGTGAACGGCAATAATATTGCTGATATTGAACGGGTGGCCCAGCATATCGAGCAGGTGGTCAAAACGGTTCCCGGCGTGACTTCCGCACTGGCTGAAAGGCTGTCGGGCGGGCGCTATGTGGATATCAATATTAATCGTCAGCAGGCCGCGCGTTATGGGGTGTCGGTTAAAGAGCTGCAGTCACTGGTCGCCACGCTTGTGGGCGGCGAAAACGTGGGTGAAGTATTGCAGGGGCGCGAGCGTTTCCCGATCAATATTCGCTATCCCCGTGAGCTGCGCGAAAACGTTGAGGATTTACGTTCGCTTCCGGTGATCGCTGAAAATGGTAGCCAGGTCGCGCTCGGTGATTTAGCGGATATTGTGGTCAGCGAAGGACCGCCGATGTTGAAAAGCGAGAATGCGCGCTTATCAAACTGGATATATGTCGACCTGCGTGGGCGGGATCTGAAATCGGCGGTGGATGAAATGCAACAGCGGGTTGCTGAGCAGGTCCAGCTTCCCCAGGGCGTGACGCTTTCATGGTCCGGGCAGTTTGAATATCTTGAGCGCGCCAGTGCGAAATTGAAAATTGTTTTGCCGGTCACTCTGCTGATTATATTCGTGTTGTTGTTCATTACCTTCAGGCGTATTTCCGATACGCTGTTAATTATGGGTACGCTACCATTTTCATTAATTGGCGGGGTCTGGTTACTGTGGTTGCTGGGATATAACCTGTCGGTGGCGGGTGCCGTGGGCTTTATTGCTCTGGCGGGCGTGGCGGCCGAATTTGGGGTGATCATGGTGCTGTATTTAAATCATGCGCTGGATAAATATCGTAAGCTCGATCCTGAAGGCGGGCATCAGATGTTGCGACGGGCAATACACGAAGGCGCGGTATTGCGTGTTCGCCCTAAAGTGATGACGGTTGCCACCATTATGGCGGGTTTATTACCGATTATGTGGGGCGGCGGGAGTGGCTCTGAAGTGATGAGCCGTATTGCGGCTCCGATGATTGGCGGAATGGTGACTGCGCCCTTGCTTTCACTGTTTGTGATCCCTGCGGTGTATGAACTTCTGCATCGCCAACGCTAAAAATGACAGCGCCTGTCAGCAGGCGCCGTTATCCAGGTCGAACATTTATTGACCAGTGAGGAAATGACGGGACAAACAGTAGATTCGAACAAACTTCGCGACATTTATCACTTTTTGATGAATAACGACTGGACAAAAGTCTCTACAATTGTTGTACTGTCACTCGACACAGCATTTGTGTCGTTTTTCATGTAAAGGTAATATTGATGTCTAAGATTAAAGGTAACGTTAAGTGGTTTAATGAGTCCAAAGGATTCGGTTTCATTACTCCGGAAGATGGCAGCAAAGACGTGTTCGTACACTTCTCTGCAATCCAGAGCAATGGTTTCAAAACTCTGGCTGAAGGTCAGCGTGTAGAGTTCGAAATCACTAACGGTGCCAAAGGTCCTTCTGCTGCTAACGTGATGCCTATCTAAGTTAGCAATAAGACAGAATTTCAAAACCCGCTGAAAAGCGGGTTTTTTTTGCCCTTAATTTGCATTCGCGCTGGAAATCAGCCAAAACGCGAATGCGGTCATGGCAAATGATCCCAGCAGATTCACTGCCACATTCAGCAATGCCCAGCCGGCACGCCCTTCCTGAAGCAGGAACACCACCTCGGCGGAAAAGGTGGAAAAGGTGGTTAAGCCGCCGCAGAATCCCGTCGTCAGCAACACTTTCCAAATCGGGTCAATATTGGTCATCCGGTTGAACCAGGCCAGCCCCAGGCCAATAATAAAAGCGCCAATTAAATTCGCTGCCAGCGTGCCCATTGGAATGGCATGATGGGCGGGGTTGAGCTTCATACTGAGCGCCCAACGCGCGACGCTACCCGTGCCACCGCCGATAAAGACCGCCAAAAGAAGTTGTAACACCGTGAAATCCTGTTATTTGATTTACCTGAGTGACGAGTGTAGCGCCGAAGCAGCCGCCAGGCTATGTCGGCATTTACAGGAGAGAGAAAGATGATTGTTGCAGCAGGACAGTTTGTGGTGACTCCGGACTGGCGAACGAATGCCGAAACCTGTGTGGGCTTAATGGCCCGTGCCGCAGCGCAAAATGCGTCATTGCTGGTACTGCCGGAGGCGTTACTGGCGCGCGACGATAATGATCCGCATATGTCGGTAAAATCCGCTCAGTCGCTTGATGGCGAATATCTGCGTATTCTTCTGGCAGAAAGCCAGCGTAATGTGCTGACAACGGTACTGACCATTCACGTCCCCTCGACAGCAGGCCGCGCGGTGAACACGCTGGTGGTGCTGCGGGCCGGGAAGATCATTGCGCATTACGCCAAATTGCACCTCTACGATGCCTTTAACATGCAGGAGTCTGCCCGGGTGGACTCTGGTGATAACATCGCCCCCGTCATTGACGTCGACGGCCTGAAGGTTGGGTTGATGACCTGCTATGATTTACGCTTTCCTGAGCTGGCGATGCGGCTGGCCCTTGAAGGCGCGGAGCTATTGATTCTCCCCGCTGCCTGGGTGCGTGGGCCGCTTAAAGAACAGCACTGGGCGACGTTGCTGGCGGCCCGCGCTCTGGATACCACCTGCTACGTGGTGGCTGCCGGTGAGTGCGGCAATAAAAATATCGGGCAGAGCCGGATTATTGATCCCCAGGGCGTGACCCTCGCCGCGGCAGCGGAAGCGCCGCAGTTAATCTGCGCTGAGGTCACAAAAGCACGGCTTGAGCAGACCCGGGAGGCATTGCCGGTTCTGCGCAACCGCCGCTTCGCCATGCCGGTGCTGAAGTGATGTTTTATTACGCAATGCTTGATTCATCTCGTTACAGATTGTTATTGTGTGCGCGTGCCGGATGACCGTTAATTACGTCAGGGTATAATGATGCGATATGCTGTGTGTTTTATGAAAGAAGGTATCTATGGGTGAGATTAGTATTACCAAACTGCTGGTGGTGGCCGCACTGGTCGTTCTGCTGTTTGGTACCAAAAAACTGCGTACGCTGGGCGGCGATCTGGGCACGGCCATCAAAGGCTTTAAAAAAGCGATGAACGATGATGATACCGCGGCAAAGAAAACCACTGACGATAACGTCACGGCAGAGAAGCTTTCTCATAAAGAGTAAGTCGCTCTGACAGGATAAAAAAAACCGGCGCATGGCCGGTTTTTTTGTCTCAAGTGTAATCAGATATTACACCTTTATTTTACTTCAATACCTTTTGCCTGCAGGTCTGCATGGTAAGAAGAGCGGACGAACGGGCCGCAGGCTGCATGGGTAAAGCCCATTGCCAGCGCTTCTTCTTTCATTTCATCAAACTCTTCCGGGCTGACGTAGCGTTGTACCGGTAAATGGTGACGGCTTGGCTGCAGATACTGCCCCAGCGTCAGCATGGTGACGCCGTGGCGACGCAGGTCGCGCATTACTTCCACGATTTCCGCATTGGTTTCGCCTAAACCCACCATCAGACCCGATTTGGTCGGGATATGCGGATGTGCTTCTTTAAAGCGTTCCAGCAGCTTCAGAGACCAGTTGTAATCGGCGCCCGGACGCACCTGGCGATAAACACGCGGCACGTTCTCGAGGTTGTGGTTAAACACATCCGGTGGCGTTGCGGTGAGGATATCCAGCGCGCGATCCATACGTCCACGGAAGTCCGGAACGAGGGTTTCGATTTTAATGGTCGGGCTTTTCTCACGGATAGCCGTAATGCAGTCAGCAAAGTGCTGAGCGCCGCCATCGCGCAGGTCATCACGGTCAACAGAGGTGATAACCACATAACGCAGGGCCATATCAGCAATGGTCTGCGCCAGTTTGACGGGCTCATTGGCATCCGGGGTGACAGGACGACCGTGTGCCACATCGCAGAACGGACAACGACGCGTACAGATAGCGCCGAGGATCATAAAGGTTGCCGTACCGTGGTTGAAACACTCAGCAAGGTTAGGGCAGGACGCCTCTTCGCAAACAGAATGCAGCCCGTTTTTGCGCATGGCTGCTTTAATGCCCTGAATACGGGAAGAGTCAGCCGGAAGTTTTATTTTCATCCATTCCGGTTTTCTCAACAGGGCTTCTCGCTCTGTTGCCACGTTTTTAACCGGGATAAGAGCCATTTTATCGGCATCGCGGTACTTAACACCGCGTTCCATCACAATGGGTTTACTCATAGCGTGCGTGTTCCAGTTGCGGATAACGAAGTAAGTGATTCAATTCAAGGGAATGTTGTATTTATCAACTATTTTTGAATTCACGGCGTGCAGTATAGCATTGATGGAGGGGAGAAAGCAGCCTGACAACGGGGCAAAATGTAAAATAGTTGTTGTTTTGTGCCAAATGCCCAGAGAGCATTAGCCGTTTTGCCAGGCTGAGTAATACCTTAAAACGCGCGTCGAATAACGTTGATCACATTTTCAAGCACCGGGTCTCGCAAGCTCAACTTGTTGTAATACAGAGAAATATCAAGTCGTTCATTGCTTACAGGTGGGAAATCTATCTCGGCTAATGGCCAACAAGCGCTGAATAATTTAAACAATCGCGTTGGCATCAATCCGAGCATATCACTGTTACCGATCAGTGCTGCGATAGTAAACATATTGTAACTGCTAAAACTTATCTGCCGCTCCGGAAACAGGTCCTGAACGCGCTGGCGCAATCCGCTGAGGTTTTGTCCTTCCAGCATCAGAAGCGTATGGTCGTAATGCTGCAAAACATCTTCGTTGATGGCGGAACGCAGGCAGGGGTGTCCTTGTTGGCAGACCAGCATCAATCTGTCCGTGTAGAGCGCATGATGGTTGAGGGTTCTGGCCGTTGGGATCGTCGTATCAATGATCAGGTCGGTCTGAAACTGACTGAGCTGGTTTTCCGCATCATGGATTGGGATATTGCGCATCAGTAAATGCGGTGCGACCTCTTTAATCGCCTTCCAGATAACAGGAATAACAATTGCGCCCAGTGAGGGCGGCGTGCCTATAGTAATGGTGCGCTGTTTGTCATAGCTACCTGTTAAATCCAGAGCGCCAAGAATCGACTCCAGTCCCTGACTAATATATTCATGCAGATGCGGGGCATAGGCGGTTGGCGTGACGCCTTGTCCTTTTCTGATAAATAGCGGGTCAGGAAAGATTGTTCGCAATTTTTGAATAGACTGACTAATTGCAGAAGGCGTCAGATTAAGCACTTTAGCTGCATTTACTATCCCTTTTTGCACATATACGGCCTCAAAAATAGTCAATAGATTGAGGTCTATATTGCGTAATGTGCGGAAGATTTGTGGCTTGTCTTCTTCGGGACGTTCAGTAATTCGCTGTTCCGACGGGTGATTATAATCCACGCTTCTACTCCGTAATCATTCGGTATGTGAATGATAGTTGAATTTATTTTTATGGTGATGAATTACAGGAGGTGCTTTTCCATCGCATCTCATCATTATGGATGTTTTTCAGGAAGATGCTGCATCCGGTGCATAAAATTAATCTTCATGAAAACAAATCAACGGACCAGAATTGTACATATGGTGATAAATAATCCAAAACGGACAATGAAAAAAAGAAAATATATTTTCAGATGTAAAGATTACGGGCGGGAATAAATAAAACGACGGCCTGACCGGATGGCAGGCCGCAAGAGATCATTTATTAAGTATTGCTATATTCATGAGGTGGATAGTTTAGCAGTGCTAAAAACTTATCGACCAGTATGGGTCTTATTTTGTCCATATCCACCGCAGGCTGAAAATGATTCACCTGGGTCATTTCCATTCCGGCGTAGCCGCACGGGTTGATACGCAAGAACGGCGCGAGATCCATAGCGATATTAAGCGCAAGGCCATGAAACGAGCAGCCCCGGCGGATACGTAAGCCCAGCGAACAGATTTTCTTGCCCTGTACATAGACACCTGGCGCGTCAGCGCGCGGGTAAGCCTCGATACCCACCTCTGCCAGGGTGTTGACGACAGTTTGCTCCAGCAGGGTAACCAGCTCGCGCACGCCAAGCTTGCGTCGCTTAAGGTTTATCATCACGTACATAACCTGCTGCCCTGGCCCGTGGTAGGTCACCTGACCACCGCGATCGCTTTGCACCACCGGAATAGCACCAGGTGCAAGTACGTGTTCAGCTTTGCCTGCCTGCCCCTGGGTAAACACCGGGTCGTGTTCGACCAGCCAGATTTCATCCGGAGTGGTGTCGGTACGGGTATCGGTAAATTCATGCATCGCCTGGGAAACAGGGGCGTAGGGTTGTAAACCCAGATTACGGATTAGGATTGTATCCTGAGACAAAACAGCATCTCCGGGAGAAGAAAAGGTGAGGGGAGTATATCACAGAGAAAGGTGTTACCCAGGCCTAAGCCGGATAACACCTCACGTCATTACAGAACCATTCGAACGATTTCGATGTTGCCCAGTTCTTCGTACAGAATTTCGACCTGCTCAATATGCGTTGCATTGATGGTGATCGAGACCGAGTGGTAGTTGCCTTTGCTGCTCGGTTTTACATGCGGAGAGTAATCACCGGGCGCATGGCGCTGTACCACTTCAACCACCAGATCAACCAGCTCTGGTTTCGCCAGTCCCATCACTTTGTAAGTAAAGGGAGTCGGGAATTCAAGCAGTTCTTTGAGATTGGTTTTCATGTCAGCTCCGGCGTAAAAATAACAACTCCTGCCAGAGGGCAGGAGTTTTTTAAGATGCTTAGTATATGGGGACGAAGATCACACTTTCAAGTGTCCAGTCTTTAACCAAACCAGTGGTGGAACATCAATTTAATGTAATCAATGATTTTGCCGAAGAAATTACCTTCTTCAATTTGCTGCAACACGACCAGTGGGCGTTGCTCGATGGTTTTACCGTCAAGCTGGAAGTTGATGGTGCCGACAACCTGGTTTTTTTGCAGCGGGGCATGCAACTCGCTGGTGGTCAGCACATAGCTGGCTTTCAGATCTTTCATGCGGCCGCGTGGGATTGTCAGGTAGACGTCTTTATCAACGCCTAAAGATGCGCGATCGCTGTCGCCAAACCAGGCGGGCTCAGAGGCGAACTCTTTACCTGCTTTGATTGGGCTGACGGTTTCGAAGAAGCGGAAGCCCCAGGTCAGCAGCTTTTTGCTCTCAGTCTCACGGCCTTTGAAGGTTCTGCCACCCATCACGGCAGAGATAAGACGCATCTGCCCTTCGGTCGCAGAGGCGACCAGGTTGTAGCCCGCTTTGTCGGTGTGACCGGTTTTAATACCGTCTACATTCAGGCTGTTGTCCCACAGCAGGCCGTTACGGTTGGTCTGACGAATACCATTGAAAGTGAACTCTTTCTCTTTATAGATGGTGTATTCGTTTGGCACATCGCGGATCAGTGCCTGACCAATTAACGCCATATCACGTGCGGAGCTGTACTGACCCTCGGCATCCAGGCCGTGTACGGTCTGGAAGTGGGAGTTTTTCAGACCCAGCGCGTTAACGTAGTTGTTCATCAGACCGACAAACGCATCCTGGCTGCCGGCAGCATAATCAGCCATGGCCACACAGGCGTCGTTGCCCGACTGCAGGTTGATACCACGGATAAGCTGTGAAACCGGCACCTGCATGCCTGGTTTGAGGAACATCAGGGAAGAGCCACGGAATACCGGGTTTCCGGTTGCCCATGCATCGTTACCGATGGTGACCAGATCGGTTTCTTTGAATTTACCCGCTTTCATTGCCTGACCGATGACGTAGCTGGTCATCATTTTGGTCAAACTTGCCGGATCGCGACGGGCATCGGCGTTTTGTTCAGCCAGCACCTTACCTGAGTTGTAATCAATAAGGATCCAGGACTCTGCGTCGATTTGAGGCGCGCCCGGGATCATAGTTTTAATATTCAGGTCATCGGCATGTGCGGCGCCGAGAGAGGCGGCGGCCAGTGCCGTGGTGAGCGCCAGGCGCTGTACGAATCGAGCGGAGAAAGTGGTCTTCATGGTCTGAACAACGACATCCGTGATGGAGTTAAAAAAAGTGCCCTACTATAGCAAAAGCTATCCAGGCAGGCATCCGACTTTGCGCATGATTTGTTAATGCGCTTTACGTAAGCTTACAAAGCCAGATGCCAGGTCCTTTACTGCGCGCCCGTTACAAACGACTGTAACTGCGCCTCATTTTGCAGGAGTTGCTGTAGTCGGATGGCGTCGGCTTTATTGCTTAACGGCCCGAGCTGAATACGCCACACCGCGCCGTTTTGCACCACGCGTCCAGGCACGGCAAACTGTTGAGCAAGACGTTGTTGATACTGCTGCGCCCTTGTCTGATCGCTGACCGCGCCCACCTGAACCATATAGCTGCCACTGGCGGCCGCAACCGGCGCGGCGCTGGCGACAGCGCCCTGGGTAGAGCCTGGTGCCGTCACGGGGGCCGGACGGCTCACGGGAGCGACAGCAGTGGGTTGCAGAGTGCTTGCCGGCGCTTCAGTGCCTTCAAGTACGCCGGACGCTAAAGGAGCCGGAGCGCCGAGAAAACCACCGCTGCCAGCATTATTATTTGCTGGGACTGCTGCCGGGGCGGCATCGGATGCGCCAGCAGATTCAATAATCGGTTGGGCGCCTGTTTGCGCGCTGTCATCAATTGTCCTGACCGCTGCCTGAGGCTGAGCTGGCTGGGCAGGAGATGAGGCGCTACCCATGCCGCTATTGAGATCCGGGCGAGCCGGTAGGGCGTAGGTCTGTTTGGCGATCGTGGTACAGGTGGTGCCAGGCCCTGACATACTGCCGTCCTGGGCCACAATGATCGGGTCAATCCGCACTTTGGTATTATTGGATGTGTTCAGGCGATCGGCCACGCTACGTGACAGGGAGATAACACGGTCATTGCCGTACGGACCACGATCGTTAATGCGCACAACCAGCATGCGGCCATTCGCCAGGTTGGTAATCCGCGCATAGCTCGGGATCGGCAGCGTCGGGTGCGCGGCGGTGAGCTGCGTCGGATCGAATGCTTCACCGCTGGCGGTTAAATTACTGCCTGGTTCAGCATCATAAATCGCTGCAAAACCCGCCTGACTAAATGACGCCGGATCCTGGACAATTTTATAGCGCTTGCCGTCACGCTCATAATCCTGGTTTACGGAGGGGTTAAGCGTTTCGAAACGAGGTTCGGCGCCGGTGATTTCAACAACCGGGCCATTACAAACCGCAGGCTGCGGCGCAACGATCGTCTGTTGTTGTCCATCATCGTTAGAACATGCTGACAGTAATCCTGCCGCGATACAGACTCCAAGGCAAAGCTTCCGCATTGCGCACCTCTTATACGCTTTTTGACAACATTTTTCTGTGGGTATGGATAGACATCACAATCCCAAACCCGGCCATCAGTACTATCAGGGCTGACCCCCCGTAACTTACCAGCGGCAACGGTACGCCCACCACCGGCAAGATGCCACTCACCATACCAATATTTACGAAGACATAAACGAATAAAATCAACATTAATCCTCCGGCCATGACCCGGCCAAAGGTTGTTTGTGCGCGGGCGGCTATCCACAGACCGCGCATGATCAGCAATACATACAGCGCAAGAAGGATCAGAATGCCAACCAGCCCCAGCTCTTCAGCCAGCACGGCAAAAATAAAGTCAGTGTGGCGCTCTGGTAAAAATTCCAACTGTGACTGCGTTCCGTGCAGCCAGCCTTTGCCACTCAGGCCGCCCGAGCCAATGGCAATTTTTGACTGAATGATATGGTAACCTGCGCCCAGTGGATCGGTTTCCGGATCGAGCAGCATCATCACGCGCTGGCGTTGATAATCGTGCATCAGGAAGAACCACAGAATCGGAATAAAGGCCGCGATCAGGACCACGGCAACCCCGATAAGACGCCAGCTCAGGCCGGATAAAAAGAGCACAAACAGACCGGAAAGGGCGACAAGAATAGAGGTGCCGAGATCCGGCTGCGCGGCGACCAGCAACGTCGGCATAAAGATTAATACCAGAGCGATGGCGGTGTTTTTCAACGACGGCGGGCAGACATCGCGGTTAATAAAGCGGGCAACCATTAATGGCACGGCAATCTTGGCGATTTCTGAGGGCTGGAAACGGACAATACCCAAATCCAGCCAGCGCTGTGCCCCTTTAGAGATAGCGCCGAAGGCGTCAACGGCGACCAGCAAAATAACGCAGACGACATATAAATAGGGCGCCCAACCTTCATAAACGCGCGGCGGAACCTGCGCCAGCACCACCATGGCTATCAGACCCATGGCAATCTGGCCGACTTTACGCTCGGTCATGCCGATGTCCTGCCCACTCGCGCTCCAGATAACGATCGCGCTGTAGAACAGCAGGGCAAGGATGATCAGCAAAAACGCCGGATCGATGTGGATTTTATCCCAGAACGATTTCTTGTTCGGATTATCCGTCATGATTATTGGTCCTCTGCGGCAACCGATGCCGGGTTTTCAGCCGGTAAGTCGGTATTGTTATCGCCAAGCATAATGTGGTCGAGGATCTGGCGCATGATTGTGCCGACTGCCGGGCCAGCCCCTCCGTTTTCCAGGATCATTGCCACGGCCACCTGAGGATGGTCGTACGGGGCAAAGGCCGTCATTAACTTGTGGTCACGTAAACGTTCAGCAATACGGTGCGCGTTATAGGTTTCATTGGCTTTCAGGCCAAATACCTGCGCTGTTCCTGATTTCGCGGCGATTTTATAGGGCGCGCTCGCGAAGTACTTATGGCCCGTACCGTTAGCGCGGTTTGCTACGCCGTACATCCCGTCTTTGGCGATTTCCCAGAAGCCGGAATGGATGTCGCCGACCGGCTTCTGTTCTTCCTGTTTCCAGGGAATTTGTTTACCGTCCTGCAATGTACTCATTAACAGATGTGGCACTTTGACGATACCGTCGTTAATCAGAATCATCATCGCTTTGTTCATCTGAACCGGGGTGGCTGTCCAGTAACCCTGACCAATGCCCACCGGAATGGTATCACCCTGATACCAGGGTTTTTTGAAGCGTTTGAGCTTCCATTCACGGGTTGGCATATTGCCTGAACGCTCTTCCGCAAGGTCGATACCGGTGTACTCACCGTAGCCAAACTTGCTCAGCCACTCGGACATGCGGTCGATCCCCATGTCATAGGCTATCTGATAGAAGAAGGTATCCGCAGACTCTTCCAGCGACTTGGTTATGTTCAGGCGGCCATGCCCCCATTTTTTCCAGTCACGGTAGCGCTTTTCTGAGCCTGGCAACTGCCACCAGCCGGGGTCAAACAGGGTGGTGTTGCGCGTAATCACCCCTGAACTGAGCGCTGAGACCGCAACATAAGGTTTGACCGTCGAGGCAGGAGGATAGACGCCTTGCGTTGCGCGGTTGACCAGCGGCGTGTTCGGATCATTCAGCAGTGAAGAATAGTCTTTGCTCGAAATACCATCAACGAACAGGTTGGGGTCATAGCTTGGGGTCGAGACCAGGGCCAGAATCGCGCCCGTTCGCGGGTCGGTTACTACAACTGCTGCACGACTGCCCTGGAGCAGGGTTTCAATATATTGCTGCAATTTAAGGTCAATCGTCAGCCAGATATCATTACCCGCCTGGGGCGGGACCTCTTTAAGCTGGCGGATCACGCGGCCACGGTTGTTGACTTCAACTTCTTCGTAGCCGGTCTGACCGTGGAGTACCTCTTCGTAATAGCGCTCGATGCCCAGCTTGCCGATGTCATGGGTCGCCGCATAGTTAGCCAGTTTCCCGTCTTTATCCAGCCGTTCCACGTCTTTGTCGTTGAACTTGGAAACGTAGCCGATAACGTGAGTCAGCGCCGAGCCATAAGGGTAGAAGCGGCGTTTGTAGCCTTTCACTTCAACGCCGGGGAAGCGATACTGGTTCACCGCAAAACGGGCGACCTGTACTTCGCTTAAATTGGCCTTAACCGGAATAGAAGTAAAACGGTGAGAGCGTGAACGCTCTTTTTTAAAGTTGGCAATGTCATCGTCCGTCAAGTCCACTACATCGCGCAGCGCATTAAGCGTTTGCTCAACGTTGTCCACTTTCTCGGGCATCATCTCAATCTGATAGATGGTGCGGTTAAGTGCCAGAGGCGTACCATTACGATCATAAATAATGCCGCGGCTGGGCGGGATCGGCACCAGCTTAATGCGGTTTTCGTTGGATCGTGTTTGATAGTCGGCGTAACGGACGATTTGCAGATTATAGAGGTTAGCGATCAGCACGCCGGTAAGCAGCAAAATCCCCGTAAAAGCGACCAGCGCCCGGCGCACAAACAGCGCAGACTCAGCCGAATAGTCGCGAAAAGAATTCTGTAATTTCATCCGCTGCTTAGTTTACCTGGGTCGAATTACTCACGATGATAAGGATGGTTGGTCGTGATACTCCACGCGCGATAGAGGCTTTCGGCAACCAGCACGCGCACCAGCGGGTGAGGAAGCGTTAACGCAGAGAGTGACCAGCTTTGTTCTGCCGCGGCTTTACAGGCCGGAGATAACCCTTCAGGGCCGCCAATCAGCAGGCTGACGTCACGTCCATCCTGCTTCCAGCGCTCCAGTTCGTTCGCCAGCTGCGGCGTATCCCAGGGCTTGCCTGGGATATCAAGGGTGACAATACGGTTTTTGCCTGCCGCAGCAAGCATTAACTCACCCTCTTTATCGAGAATACGTTTAATATCTGCGTTTTTTCCGCGTTTCCCGGCGGGGATCTCCACCAGTTCAAACGGCATATCTTTCGGAAAACGACGCAGATACTCAGTAAAACCCGTCTGTACCCAGTCCGGCATTTTGGTGCCGACGGCGACCAGTTGCAGCTTCACCCATCAACCCCAGAGTTTTTCCAGCTCGTACAGACCACGGCTTTCGGCCTGCATCACATGGACCATGACATCACCCAGGTCTACAACGATCCAGTCGGCTGCATTTTCGCCTTCCACGCCAAACGGCAGCAGGCCAGCAGCGAGGGATTCCTGTACCACATGATCGGCAATAGACATAACGTGGCGGGTTGAAGTGCCCGTACAGATGATCATACAGTCGGTGATACTGGATTTACCCTGAACGTCGATCGCGACGATGTCCTGACCTTTCAGGTCATCAATTTTGTCGATAACAAAATCCTGGAGTGCTTTACCCTGCAAGTGTTCCCCCTGGGAGAATAAGAAGTATGGTGTTAATAAATGGCCTGGCATTATACCTGAACTACAGCCATTTTCGGGACAAAAGTCCGCCTCAGGTTTTAAAAAGTGGGCTATCATCCCACCCCCGACGAGAGATTGCATCGCCATTTTTGTAAAACAATTTCTGCATGGCTGTAGCTGGCGGTGCGGAGGATAACAGCCTGTCGGTGGGTGTCAATGACCAGCTCGCCCTGAGCGGCACTGCGGGCGAGAAAAAAAGCGCTATTCGTCTTTTTGCCACACCGCGCGACTGTTTAACACCCGCAACGTCGCAAAGTCATCATGAATATCAATCGCGCTCCAGGCGCCCTGGTCGACACGAAAATGCCACAGGGAGGAGGCAGGCATTTTTAGTAGCCTGGCAATCAGTAAGCTGAGCACACCCTGATGGCTGACGATAAGGACGTTTTTTGCCGCCGCCCAGGTGGGGAGCTCGGCCATAAATTGTTCTACCCGCGACGAAAAGGCCTGGAACCCCTCGCCATTTGTTGGCACGGCGTTCTGCCAGTCGCTACACCAGGCCGCATAGCTTTCGGGATCTTCGCGAGTGAGATCGCGATGGTGGCGCATTTCCCAGTCGCCAAAATACATTTCGTTGAGGAGCGGCGTGGTGTGGGTGGAAATTTCCCGTTCATTCATCGCCAGACGTGCGGTATGTTGAGCGCGTTCCAGTTCGCTACACAGCAGCTGGTCGAACGGAACATCACGCAATAAATGATAAAGAGTGTGTGCCTGAGAAATCCCTTTTTCTGTCAATGGCGTGGGCGAATGGCCGCTGTAAAGGCCGGCGACATTTGCGTCAGTTTCCCCATGACGAATAAGCCAGAGTCGCATTTTTTACTCCCGTGCTGATTTCTGCGCAAAGTTTATCATTGTCCCCGCAATGACGAGTCCTTTTTCGTTTAAGATAGCCTCTTTTACCGGAGCGGAAGATGGCTTTATTTCACAGCGCGCACGGCGGCAACATTCGGGAAGCGGCCTCTGTATTGGGTATTTCAGCGGACTGTTTGCTGGATTTCAGTGCGAACATTAACCCGGCAGGCATGCCGCACTCGTTAAAGCGCGCGCTGCAGGATAACCTTAATGTTGCAGAACGTTACCCCGATCCTGAGTATCAACAGCTGCACCAGCGGCTTGCGGCACATCACCAGGTCCCTGCCGCCTGGATACTGGCGGGCAACGGTGAAACCGAGTCGATTTTTTCGCTGGTTAACGGACTATCGCCCCGGCGGGCAATGCTCATCACCCCTGGGTTTGCGGAGTACCGGCGCGCGTTGCAACTGGCAGGCTGCGACATTGTCGATTATGCCCTGTGTGAAGAAGACGGCTGGCAGCTCACCGACGCCATTCTGGACGCCCTGACTGGCGGCATCGACTGTCTGTTTCTTTGCACGCCAAATAATCCCACCGGGCTTCTGCCTGATGATGAACTACTGCATAACATCGCCGCCCGCTGCCGGCAACTGGGTATCAGACTGGTGCTGGATGAAGCGTTTATGGATTTTCTTTGCGATCGCGAAGGATTTATTCCGCACCTTGCGGATAACCCCCATATCTGGGTGCTGCGTTCCCTTACCAAATTTTATGCCATTCCAGGTCTGCGTCTTGGTTACCTGCTGAGTAGCGATGTACAAAATGTGGCCCATATGCGCGAACGGCAAATGCCGTGGTCAATCAACGCGTTTGCCGCGCTGGCGGGTGAGGTGGTGCTACAGGACAGCGAGTACCAGCAGGCGAGCTGGCAGTGGCTAAACGCCGAGCGTCCGCGTCTGTATCAGGCGCTGAAAAACCTGCCGGGGATTTTCGTCTGGCCGGGCGTGGCAAACTATCTGTTTCTGCGCTGTGATATTGCCGGGCTGGATTTGCAACAGGCATTACTGGAAAAACACATTCTTATTCGCAGCTGTGCGAATTATCCGGGGCTTGATGGCCGGTACTATCGGGTTGCGGTGCGTAGCGCTCAGGAGAATGATCTGTTGACTGGCGCGCTACAGCGGGTGCTCAGCAATACAAGCGCTGTTTAATGATGTAGTCCAGCACGGCGGCGGGGAGGAGATCATCGCAGGCTTCCCCTTTCTCCAGCCGTTCACGGATCAGGGTGGCAGAGATGTTGAACCAGGGCGTTTCTGCCAGATAAATTTTCCCGGCGGGCAAGCTATGCAGGCTGTCTGCATCATGGGTCAGATGTGATTCCAGCCATTGCTGATGGCTTTCTTCCGTCATGTTGAGCGAATAGCCCGGTCGGCGGCAGACGATCAGATGGCAGTTGTCGAGGATCGTGTTGTAGTTATGCCACTGCGGAAAGCTCAGTAAGGAGTCCTGGCCAATAATAAAGGCCAGTGGGCGCGTCGGGCCCTGCTCCTGTCGCCAGGCCTGCAAGGTTTCCGCGGTATAGGACGGGGTATCACGCTTAAGTTCCCGCTCATCCAGGGCGAACAGCGGCTTATCACGAATCGCCAGTTCGACCATTTCCTTGCGTTGCGCACTGGTTGCCTCTGGCTGCGAACGGTGAGGCGGCACGTTGTTAGGCATGATGATAACCCGCGCAAGCCCGATCTGATTCGCCAGGGCTTCAACCGGTTTCAGGTGTCCGTAGTGGACTGGATCGAAAGTACCGCCAAAAAGTGCCTGCAACTGATTCATATCAACCATCAATAAAGACGTCTGCCAGTGCTTTATGACAGAGTAGCAGAGAAAGTCCCTCAAGCTCTGCCCATACCGACTGACCAAAATCCTGCTTCACAATCAGTTCAATCCTGCCGAGCAGATGCACTGCCTGGCGCAGCTGTTCATGGCTTAAGCGATGCAGGGCATCTCCCGTAATCCCCCGACGATTCTGCCAGACACGATGTTTATCAAACAGGGTACGCAGCGGCGTATGTGCTGACTGGCGTTTAAGATTGACCAGCAGCAACAGTTCCCGTTGCAGGGTGCGCAGCAAAATGACCGGTTCACAGGCTTCGAGCCTGAGCTGGCTAAGCACGTGCAGCGCGCGTTTGCTCTTACCAGCAAGCAATGCATCAACCCAGTGGAACGGGGTAAAGTGTGCGGCATCGTTTACCGCTTGCTCGACGCGTGGCAGGGTGAGTTTGCCATCCGGGAAGAGCAGAGCCAGTCGTTGCAACGCCTGAGCCGCCGCCAGCAAATTACCTTCATAGCAGTAGCAGAGCAGTTGACTGGCGGCGTCGTCCAGTTGCAGATTATTCTGCCTGGCGCGGGCGGCTATCCAGCGGGGAAGGTTTGCCTGCTCCGGCGTCTGGCAACTGACCGACACGCCGCGGCTTGCCAGCGCGGTAAACCAGGCTGCGTTCTCCTGGGCTTTGGTCAGCTTATTGCTGCGCACAATCAGGATAAGATCGTCATGCAGCAGGCTGACCAGCACTGCCAGACGTTCATTAATCGCTGCGTTAGGGCCATTATCGGGCAGTTGCAGCATCAGAGTCTGCTGGCTGGCAAACAGGCTAAGCGCCTGACAGACAGAGTAGAGTGCGTCCCAGTCGGTGCTGGCATCGACAGTAAAGCTATGGTGCTCAGTAAAGCCTTTCGCCGTCGCCGCATGGCGAACTGCATCCTGGCTTTCCTGTAACAGAAGGGGATCGTTACCGAGTAATAAATACGCAGCGCGCAGCCCTTCTTTAAGCTGCGCGCTGAGTTGTTCCGGATACAGCTTAAGCATTAGCTGGCCGGTGCTTTGGTAACGGCTGGCGTGGTGGTCGCTTTGTCCGTATCTGCCGCGTGCACGCTCGGCAATTTACGGATCAGCTGTTCAGCGGCTTTATCGTACATTTCCTGCACAATAATGTCCTGTTCCGCGTCTTTCGCCAGTGCGGTTTGCGGGTTATCGAAGAACGAGCGATATACCTTGGTGTTGATAGGGTAAATATCATGACCCGGAATTAACACGCTGGCGTTCACCGTCAGAACCAGTTGATATTCTGCGGTACGACCATCCTGGAAAATGGATGCCGTATCACGGCTGAACGACACTGCACCGAGGCGGAGTGACGGTACATCCTGACGCAATGACCCTTTTTCGACCAGCTCGACGCCGTTCAGGCGCAGTTGATTGCGCACTGCACGGCTCAGTGGACCATTTGGATCCGCTGAGTCGAAGATCATCGTTTTCATCTCAGCAGGAACCTGCGTGGTACTACGCAGGTGCCAGCCACACCCGGCGGTGAGAAGCACCGCCAGAGATAACAACCATGTTGCCAGATGTCGCACGCTTCCTCCCGCGCTTAGCCAACGACCAGATTAAGCAGTTTGCCCGGTACGTAGATAACTTTACGCAGGGTAACGCCATCAAGATATTTTGCGACCAAAGGTTCCTGACCCGCACGCTCGCGAACCTGCTCTTCGGTTGCATCAACCGCAACAGTAATTTTACCACGAACTTTACCGTTCACCTGGACGACGACCAGCGTGGTGTTTTCCACCATCGCCGCTTCGTCTGCAACCGGCCACGGCGCGTTGTCGATATCGCCTTCGCCGTTCAGCTCCTGCCACAGGGTGAAGCAAACGTGCGGAGTGAACGGGTTGAGCATACGGACAACCGCCTGCAAGGCTTCATGGGTAAGCGCGCGGTCTTGTTCACTTTCCAGCGGGGCTTTCGCCAGTTTGTTCATCAGCTCCATAATCGCCGCGATAGCGGTGTTGAAGGTCTGACGACGACCGATATCATCGGTGACTTTCGCGATGGTTTTGTGAACGTCGCGACGCAGCGCTTGCTGGTCATCGTTCAGCGCGCTGACATCCAGGGCGGCAATCTGGCCCTGCGCCTTGAGTTCGTAGACCAGTTTCCAGACACGTTTCAGGAAGCGGTTCGCCCCTTCTACGCCTGATTCCTGCCATTCAAGGGTCATATCGGCCGGAGAGGCAAACATCATAAACAGACGAACGGTGTCAGCGCCGTAGCGTTCAACCATTTCCTGCGGGTCAATGCCGTTGTTTTTGGACTTCGACATTTTGCTCATGCCGGTGTACACCAGCTCATGGCCCGCTTCGTCTTTAGCCTTAATGATCCGGCCTTTCTCGTCGCGCTCAACGATAGCGTCTTTCGGGGAAACCCAGTTACGCTCGCCGCTCTGACCCACATAGTAGAAGGCATCTGCCAGCACCATGCCCTGACACAGCAGCTGTTTAGCCGGCTCATCAGAGTTCACCAGGCCTGCATCACGCATCAGCTTATGGAAGAAGCGGAAGTAGAGCAGGTGCATAATGGCGTGTTCGATACCGCCAATGTAGATATCTACCGGCAGCCAGTAGTTGGCGGCGTCGGAATCCAGCATCCCTTCCTGATATTGCGGGCAGGTGTAGCGCGCATAGTACCAGGAGGACTCCATAAAGGTGTCGAAGGTGTCGGTTTCACGCAGCGCAGGCTGACCGTTCACGGTGGTTTTTGCCCACTGCGGATCGGCTTTAATTGGGCTGGTGATACCGTCCATCACCACATCTTCCGGTAAAATTACCGGCAGTTGGTCTTCAGGTGTCGGGATAACGGTGCCATCTTCCAGGGTGACCATCGGAATAGGCGCGCCCCAGTAACGCTGACGGGAAACACCCCAGTCGCGCAGGCGGTAGTTTACTTTGCGCTCGCCCACGCCGAGAGCGGCCAGCTTGTCGGCGATAGCATTAAAACCTGCGCTGTGGTCAAGACCGCTGAACTCACCAGAGTTAAACAGGGCGCCTTTCTCAGTCAACGCCTGGGCGGACAGATCCGGTTCACTCCCGTCGGACGCCAGAATAACGCCTTTGATCGGCAGGTTATATTTGCTGGCGAATTCGTAATCGCGCTGATCGTGGCCCGGTACGGCCATCACGGCGCCGGTGCCGTATTCCATCAGGACGAAGTTTGCCGCCCAAACCGGGATCTCTTCGCCCGTTAACGGATGAACCGCTTTAAAGCCGGTATCAACGCCTTTTTTCTCCATCGTCGCCATATCGGCTTCGGCCACTTTGGTGTTGCGGCAGTCGTCGATAAAGGCAGCCAGTTCGCTGTTGTTTGCTGCGGCTTTCTGCGCCAGCGGGTGACCTGCGGCAACGGCCAGATAAGTCGCCCCCATAAAGGTATCCGGGCGAGTGGTATAAACGGTCAGCGTTTTATCGTAGCCGTTAACGTTGAAGGTGATTTCTACGCCTTCAGAGCGACCAATCCAGTTGCGCTGCATGGTTTTCACCGTGTCAGGCCACTGATCCATATGATCAAGGTCGTTCAGCAGTTCTTCAGCATAGGCGGTGATTTTGATAAACCACTGCGGAATTTCTTTACGCTCAACTTTGGTATCGCAGCGCCAGCAGCAGCCATCGATAACCTGCTCGTTAGCCAGAACGGTCTGGTCATTCGGGCACCAGTTGACCGCAGAAGTCTTCTTATAGACCAGGCCTTTTTTATACAGCTCAGTGAAGAACTTCTGTTCCCAGCGGTAATACTCTGGCGTACAGGTCGCCAGCTCGCGGCTCCAGTCATAACCAAAGCCCAGCATTTTGAGCTGGTTTTTCATGTAGGCGATATTGTCGTAGGTCCAGGGAGCTGGCGCGGTGTTGTTTTTCACCGCCGCGCCTTCAGCAGGCAGACCAAATGCATCCCAACCAATAGGCTGGAGCACGTTTTTGCCCAGCATGCGCTGATAGCGGGAGATCACGTCGCCGATGGTGTAGTTACGCACGTGCCCCATATGTAGCCGACCAGAAGGATAGGGAAGCATCGACAGGCAGTAATACTTCTCTTTGCTCTCGTCTTCAGTTACTTCGAAGGTGCGCTTCTCTTCCCAGTGAAGCTGTACTTTGGATTCTATCTCTTCCGGGCGATATTGCTCTTGCATGGCAGCCAGTGGTCCTGTTTTCGATACGGCTACAAATGTAGCGTTATGACGTGGTTTTCAGATCCGCATAGCATAGCCCAAACGCCCCCGCCAAAACAGCCTTTCGCACATTAAGCCTGCGAAAAGCAGTGACGTTAATTTACCGACTCTGTGGGGGAACTGACAAAGTGAGTGGCAAATAACGTCTATTATTAGAACTGGTTAACGACCCCGGAGAAGAAACGATGAACAAGGTTGCTCAATTTTACCGCGATCTGGTCGCGACATTAACGGAGCGTTTGCGTAATGGTGAAAGGGATATTGATGCGCTGGTCGAGCAGGCAAGGCTTAGGGTCACTCAGACCGGGGAGTTAACGCGCACCGAAATTGAAGAACTGACACGGGCGGTTCGCCGGGATCTGGAGGAGTTTGCCCGCAGCTACGAAGAGAGTCAGGACGAAATCACGGACAGCGTTTTTATGCGCGTCATTAAGGAGAGCCTCTGGCAGGAACTGGCGGATATTACCGATAAAACGCAGCTGGAGTGGCGCGAGGTATTCAAAGATCTCAACCACCACGGCGTGTATCACTGCGGTGAGGTGGTGGGGCTGGGAAATCTGGTGTGCGAGAAATGCCATTTTCACCTGGCTATCTATACGCCGGATGTGCTGCCCGTCTGCCCGAAATGCGGCCATGACCAGTTCCAGCGTCGGCCCTTTGAGCCCTAGGTAAAAGCAAAACGACAACGTGAGTTGTCGTTTCAGACTGCTGACAAAGTCCTGGCCGTGAGGCCGGGACTTTGATCTAATTAAGTCAGTGCAATTAACGGACTGACTG
>NZ_CBFFRJ010000043.1:0-36710 GCF_965644225.1 Phytobacter sp. V91
CCGAAACCGATAATGGTTTTGCACATCAGCAGGGACGGCTTGTCGGTGACCGCTTTCGCCGCTTCCACTGCGCGTTTGATAGCGTCGGCATCGTGACCGTCCACGCCGCGCACCACGTGCCAGCCGTAGGCTTCAAAGCGGGCTGCGGTGTCGTCGGTGAACCAGCCTTCAACGTGGCCGTCGATGGAGATACCGTTGTCGTCATAGAAGGCGACCAGTTTGCCAAGCGCGAGCGTGCCCGCCAGGGAGCACACTTCATGGGAGATACCTTCCATCATGCAGCCGTCGCCCATAAAGACCCAGGTGCTGTGGTCAACAATGTCATGGCCCGGACGGTTAAACTGCGCCGCCAGCGTTTTCTCGGCAATCGCCATCCCCACGGCATTGGCAATCCCCTGACCCAGCGGGCCGGTTGTCGTCTCAACGCCCGGCGTGTAACCCACTTCAGGATGGCCCGGGGTTTTGGAGTGTAGCTGGCGGAAACTCTGCAAATCATTCAGTGAAACATCATAGCCCGTCAGATGCAGCAGGCTGTAAATCAGCATTGAACCGTGGCCGTTGGACAGCACGAAACGGTCGCGGTCTGCCCATGCCGGGTTGTTCGGGTTGTGGTTCAGGAAATCACGCCACAGGACTTCGGCGATGTCTGCCATTCCCATCGGGGCGCCCGGGTGACCGGATTTGGCTTTCTGTACCGCGTCCATTGAGAGCGCACGCAGGGCGTTGGCGCACGTGCGGCGCTGTAATTTTGCTGTGTTCATCTTTTATCCTTGCGGGCAGATCAGAGCATGTCGCGGATCATATTTTCCAGTTTGAGCTGATCGGCAGCAAACAGGCGGATCCCTTCGGCCAGTTTTTCAACCGCCATCGGATCCTGATGATGCTGCCAGAGGAACTCGGCCTGACTCATTGGGCTGGGGCGGTTTTCACTGACGCAGCCTGGATTGAGCTGCCGCGTGAGCGGAGCATCACAGGCTGCCAGCTCATCAAGCAGCGCCGGAGAGATGGTCAGACGATCGCACCCGGCCAGGGCCTGAATCTGTTCAATGCGGCGGAAACTTGCCCCCATCACCACCGTCTCGTAACCGTGAATTTTGTAGTACTGGTAAATCTCCCGTACCGATTTCACTCCCGGATCGTTTTCAGCAACGTAAGCGGCCTGAGGGGCATTTTTCTGGTACCAGTCGTAGATACGCCCGACAAAAGGTGAAATCAGAAATACCCCGGCTTCGGCGCAGGCGCGAGCCTGGGCGAAGGAGAACAACAGGGTCAGGTTACAGTTGATGCCGCTCTGCTCCAGCTCTTCTGCGGCCCGGATCCCTTCCCAGGTCGCCGCCAGCTTGATGAGGATGCGCGACGGGGAGATACCGTTTTGCTGATACATCTGGATGAGTTTGCGGGCCCGGGAGACGCACATGCCCCGATCCCAGGCAAAGCGGGCATCCACTTCGGTGGAGATACGCCCCGGCACATGGCGCAGGACTTCCGTCCCAATATCCACCGCCACCTGATCGCAGGCATTAATCAGTTGTGTTTCCGCGCTCCCGCCCTGACGGCGCGCTTTACCCACCGCATCGGCGATCAGGGCCTGGTATTGCGGTAACTGCGCCGCTTTCAGCACCAGCGACGGGTTGGTGGTCGCATCCTGGGGGGCGAATTTCTTAATTGAGTCGATATCACCGGTGTCTGCAACGACCACGGTCATGGCTTTTAAGGCTTGCAACTGGTTCATCACGTTCTCCTTACGCGCCGTGGCGTTTAGTCTCTGACATGCTGGTTCTGGTAGTAATCAATGCGCTCTACTTTGGCCGCAGAACCGCCCCCTTCATACTCCGACTCAAGCCACGCCTGGATAATTTTTTTACCCAGTTCAGGCGCAATAACACGAGCGCCGAGGGTAACAATTTGCGCGTTGTTACTTTTGCGCGCCCGTTCGGCAGAGAAGGTGTCGTGGCACTGTGCGGCACGCACACCCGGCACTTTATTGGCCACAATGCTCATACCAATACCGGTTCCACAAATTAAGATGCCGCGATCGTGCTCTCCCTGTTTAACAGCCATCGCAACTTCATGGGCAACATCAGGATAATAATTGGCGTCTGCACGCTTATCGCTGCTGTAATCCACAACGGCGATCCCCTGCTCTGCCAGATAACTGACAATAGCATCGCGAAATACGTAGGCCGCATCATCTGCACCAATGGCGATTGTTTTCATAACAGTGTCCTTAAATTATTCACTTAAAATAAAAATCTGCTCCCCCGGGAGGATCTTTTGTGGCGTCGGCCCACATAAATGGACCGTGCCAGGTAATTCAGCGTCAATCGCGCCATCAAAACTTAATGTAATATGTCCAAGCTGTTTAAAGTTCGCCGTTGCCACATCACCGACTGCGGTAATTCGATATAAATTATTATTTATTTTTACAACCAGGCCGGGTAATAGCACCGCATTAAACTCTCCTGCCCGGTGCACGGCGCAATAATCGGCGATATCTGCAGGAACAGGCTCGGAAAATAAAATTAATTTATCCTCTTTTAGATATTCCGCGACAAACTCACCGACATAGGTTATTTCCAGTTGGGACAACGGCGACGACATTTATTTGTTTCCTTTACTGACCTGAGATGACAGCGGCACCGCTTTTTCTTCCACCACCGCAACCTCCTCCACCGCTGGCGCACGGGCTTTCAGGCGTTTATCAAACCAGGCCACCAGCACCGGCGCGGTAAGCATGGTGATGATACTGGCGGTCGCCAGCTGAGCCGTGGCGGCGTCGACGTAGACGGCGAGCGAGGGATCAGCCTGAGCAACCATTGCGGGTGTCAGCGCAGAGCTTGCGGCGGTAGTACCCAGAGCGGCCCCGAGCGCTGTTTTCTTCTTCAGGAACAGGTTGTAGAGGAAGTAGAAAATGATGCCGGTAATGGCCGAGATAATCCCCAGCACAATGCCCGACAGCCCGGCGGTGAACACCGTATTAATGCTGGAGTTCGCCCCAATGGCAAACGACATAATGATAATGATCAGCGGCTGCGCCGAGGCACAAAGCTGCTTGAAGCGATCGTCAAGGTTGCCCCACAGCATGCCGATCAGCAGCGGGATCAGCATAGATAGCAGCGCCGCAAACGGAATATTCGCCAGACCGCTGACGCCGAGCACCATCATGGTGACAAAGGGGCCGTCTTTGATACAGAACACCGAAATAGCCCCGGCATCGCTGGCATCACCGTAGTTACTGCACAGGGCGATATAGAGCGAGCTGTTGGAGCTGGTCAGGCAGGCGACAAATGCCAGGGTTGAGATCCCAAGAAATCCCACCGGGCCAAACATCGCCCCCACAACCCACACCGCCAGCGCACCGGCGATACACTTCAGTATCAACAGTACCGCCCCTTTATACAGCGGCAGCCCTGCCTGACGAATATTGATAGAGGTGCCGCATATCAGCAGGAATATCCCCATCATGGCGCTGGATCCGACTTTAAACAGGGCGGTTGTAGGGCCGCCAATGGTTAAAACCTGAGGGGCAAAGGTATTGAGTAGAATAGCCACCAGCAGCGGAATAATAATAAGACCGCCGGGCACTTTATTCATTTTATCAAAGATATTAATCTTCATAGGATAACTCGCATACGGATACATTGGTGAATTAACCACGACGCACTGCCCGGATAATTATCCGCGTCGCATATTATTATTTATGTGATTGCAGTGATTCTTTATAAATATGTTCAACAATAGTACTAATAATATCTTCCGGTCCGGTTAAACCGCCTTTACCCACGCAAACCAGTCCGGCATATTCCCCACCGATAATTCTCACCATATCGGTTTGCGGAATAACATAGTCGATCATTTCGATCCCCGTGGCCCCCAACTCTTTAAGCACGTTGACCATAGTATCGCCGCCGGTCATATACAAACCTTTGATCTCTTCCGGCGCACAATTGAGGATCTCTTTAACAATACTGCCGAGGCCTTTATTGATATTGTCTGCCGCCTGTCCGTGGTCGAGGTTGAAGCGTTGCTCTTCTTCCCGCAGATCCAGCAGCCTGCCGGTCAGCGCCGATTCAAACACAAAGAGCGCGTTTTTATGCTCGGTAACGCACTTCTGCGCCTGGCGGACAACACGGCTGATTTCGATCTCAGCAGCATTTTTACGATCTACCAGCAGTTCAGCATCCACCGGAATATGGCAAACGCGATTGTCGTGGGCGATTAAATGGCTGAGCTGCTTTTTGGTCACCGGGGTTGCGCTTCCGGCCACAATCACCACCGATCCGTTCTGAGCGCTGCGCGCTAATGGCTGTTGCTCCAGGCGTTTTTCTTCCCGCATCAGGCCACGGTGCACGGCAAGACGCTCGGTAAACGGCCCCGGATCCACTGCCAGTACGTTCCAGTTCAGGTCCACCACCGCGCGGGCAATGGCGTTCACATCGTCGAGGGTGATGGCGTCCACCACAATCACCCGCGAGCCATCCTGCTGACGCGCCTGTAACTGCTGCTGAATCACCTCATTGCCCTGCATCACCTGGGAGAGCGCAATATGCCCGACATGGTGTTGAGTCTGATTAGCCAGCAGACCCGGCACCCAGGACTCAGTAACCGGGGTACGTACATCGCGCGCCACATCGGTACAGGAGAGCGCCACCGAATCAATCACCGAATAGCCCCCCACCAGAATACGGCGGGACTGCGGCATGGCGGGCACCACCACGGCGACCGTCTCCTGCGGCAACAGCGACAGCATGGCGTCAATCTCATAACCAATACCGCCACGCAGGGTGGTATCGATCCGCTTAGTGAAGTAATGCGCACCGCGAGATTTGAGCTGTTGCACTGCGGCACTCACCCGCTGCTGGGCTTCTGCTTTCGGCAACGGGCGACTGTCGCTGCTTACCACCATCGCCGGATATTCCACTTCATTACGGGCGAAGGAGTCGGTATCAAAAAAGGCCGCTGTTTTCAGTCCGCTGCGCGCCAGCAGTACGCCAACGGTGGTGGCCCCGGTTAAATCGTCAGCCACAATCCCGAGCCTGCCGCCTTCACCTGCGGGATAGACCATTTCAATGCAGGCCGGTGTCACGCCGGAAACATAGATACCCTCGTGGATAAACTCCGCCAGCGGGCCGCTTTTACCGGTGTGATGCAGGTTGATGGTTGGGATACCGCGTTTCGGGTAGAGACCGCAGCGCAGGGTGCCGCCGCAGTCGATAACCATTACGCCAATGTCGTTTTCTGCCGGTTCACCATGTTTGAACACATCGACCGACGGCCAGCCGGTCAGTTCACAGAGGCGGTCAACCACCGCAGGGCGGATGCCCCCGGTGATATAGGCGATTTTTTTCGGCTGTCCGAGCATGACCGTTAACGGCCCGCCCCAGCCCTTACTTCCTTTACTAATTAACAGATGTTTTTCCATTCTCTGCCCCTCAGTATGCAAGACGCCTTAGTGCTGTTTCATTTTCCAGTAGCGCGCGGAGACCAGGGTGGACTCCACCATGCTGACCGTGCCTGCTTTGCCTGTTCCGGCAATATCAAACGCCGTACCGTGGTCAACGGAGCTGCGCATAAACGGCAGGCCGAAGGTGATGGTGATGGAGCGTTCGAAATCGAGGGTTTTACAGGCGATATGTCCCTGATCGTGGTAGAGCGACAGGATGGCGTCATAGCGACCTTGCTTACCGAGGTGGAAAACAGAGTCTGCCGGTACCGGGCCGATGGCATTGATCCCCAGTTCCTGCGCCGCTTTCACCGCCGGGATCAGGTTATCCGCCTCTTCATGGCCAAACAGGCCGTTGTCAGAGCCGTGCGGGTTCAGCGCCGCCACCGCAATGCGCGGGTTTTGAATATTCAGGGCGGTGAATTCATGATGGATCTGCTGAACGCAGGCCAGCACACGCTCTTTATTGGCGTAATCGCAGGCATCTTTCAGCGCCATATGGCGGCTGACGAAGAAGACGCGCAGGTTGTGGACGTGGAACATGGTCAGGCCGTAATCCGAGTGGGTTTCCACCTGATAGATTTCGGTGTGCCCCGGCAGCTTACAGCCCGCCAGTTTGATAGCTTCCTTGTGAATAGGCGCGGTGGAGACCACATCAATCAGGCCTGCTTTACCCAGCTCAATGGATTTCAGCACATAGTCCAGAGACATCTGGCCAGCCAGCTTTTGCACCTTGCCCCAGACAATGCTGTCGCAGTCATACTCGCCGGTTTCCAGTACGTCCAGCGTGCCCCAGGTGAACTTCGCCTGCGAAGGCGAGGTGATTTTATTGACCGCGAAATCGCATCCCTGAATTTTCATCGCCCGCTCAATAATGGGCACCGAACCGATGAGAAAGGGTTTGCACTCGTCGTATACGCTTTTGTCCATCAGAGTGGCGACGGTAATTTCCGGGCCAATCCCGGCAGGATCGCCAATAGTGACTGCTACAACGGGTTTTTTATCTACAGACATCGTTGGACCTCTCGGTAATGTTCATATGTTCACTTGCAAATCATATGAACACTAAGCTAACTGATGCCTTGCCGATTAGAAGTGATGAAAGTCACAGAAAAAAACTGCCCGTTATTTTCGATCGTAAAAATGCGATCTAACATATGTTCACGCACTGAATAAATGTTCAATCTGAAAACATTGCGGCATAACCTGTTATGCAACTGATTGATTAACAAGGATCTGGAGAGAATGATGAAACGCCTGATGATTGGCACCAGCTGGAAGATGAACAAACCTTTGTCACAGGCTATGGCCTGGTGTGATGCCCTGGCAACCCAGTTGCCGCCGGTATTACACCCCGCTGTTCAGCCTTTTTTTATCCCGCCATTTACCGCCATTGCGCCGGTGACCGCATTTCTTAAAGCCCACAATCTGCCCTGCCTGACCGGTGCGCAGAATATGCATCAGGACGAAGCCGGTGCCTGGACGGGCGAGATCTCCGCCAGCATGATCGCGGAAACGGGGGCAACCCTTGTGGAAATGGGCCATTCTGAGCGGCGCGGCGCATTTAATGAAACCGACGCAGCCATCAATGACAAAGTACATACCGCGCTGCGTCACGGCCTGCGACCGCTGGTGTGCATTGGCGACAGCGGCGATGAGAAACGCTGGGGAGTCTCCGTCGAAACCGTAGTACGGCAGATGAAAATAGCCCTCTATGGCCTTAGCGCTGAGCAGGCGAAACAGACGCTGATTGCCTACGAACCCATCTGGGCCATCGGCGAGCATGGCACCCCGGCCACACCTGAGCAGGCGGCGGAAATCCATCAGGCGCTGCGTTCAGCGCTTTGCGCGCTTTATGGTCGCGAAGAGGGGCAGCAGATTTCTCTGCTCTATGGCGGCAGCGTCAATCTGCAAAACTGCGTCGAACTGGTTTCCGAGGACAATATTGATGGTCTGTTTATCGGTCGTTCGGCCTGGGAGGCCGCAGGGTATTGCGCAATTGTGCAGCGCGTAGTGCAGGATTTTATAACAAAAGCACAGTAGTATTAGGCAGGTACTGGTAATGGAAAAACAACGCGATGGCTGAACAAGACTCTGATTATGAACTCCTGACGGAAATAGCCGTGGCTTATTACGACCAGGAGCAGACCCAGGAAGAAATTGCTCAACGGTTTGGGATCTCACGCATCAAGGTTGGCCGACTACTGAAGAAGGCCCGCCATGAAGGGATCGTTGAGATCAACGTGAAATATCATCCGGTCTTTAGTTCGCAGATTGAACAACAGTTCATTCAAAATTTTGCTATGAAGCGGGTACTGATCGCCCTCGATCATCACGATGAAGATGAGCAGCGCCAGCAGGTTGCCGCGCTGGTGAGCAACTACCTCGCCACCATTTTGAAGAATGATATGACCGTGGCCATTGGCCAGGGGCGCAATGTGGCGGCGGTTGCCAATCATGTGGGGATCTTCCCGGAACGTAACTGCCGTTTTATCTGCGGTATTGGCGGCACCACCCGTGATGGTCAGTTGATTGACGCCGACCATATCAGCCGTAATCTGGCGCGTAAGTTTAACGGCCATAGCGAAACGCTGTATGCCCCGGCTTACGTTGAAACTCCGGCGCTGCGCGAAGCCTTTATCCAGAACCGATTAATCAAAGCCACCCTTGAGCAGGCGAGTAAAGCGGATGTGGCGATCATCGGTCTGGGAGACATGAACGAAAACAGCTTTATGGTGCAGCTCGGCTGGTTTACGCCGCAGGAGATTATCACCGCCCGCCAGGAGCAGGGTGTGGTGGGCGATCTGGCCGGTTACAGCTTCTTTAACATCCAGGGCACGCCGGTCGATACGGTGATGAACAACCGGGTTATTGGTCTGAGTCTGGAGCAACTGCGCGCCATTCCCTGCGTGATTGCCATTGCTTCAGAAAGTACCAAAGCCACCGCCATCCTTGGCGCACTGCGTACCGGGGTGATTGATGTGCTGGCGACCAGCGCCTCAAACGCCCGCACGGTTATTCATCTGCACAAAGCCTTGTAAGACGCCGGAGCCTGACTCCGGCGCTCTCACTTATCCCTGATTCACTTCCGCCACCAGCCCGGCGGCGGCGGTACGTTTTTTCTTCAGCATATAGCCGATGCCGAGCACCAGCAGCCATGCCGGGATCAGGCACACCGAGATACGGATCCCCGGCGTCATAAACATCACCACCAGGATCCCGGCCAGGAACAGCAGGCAGATTACGTTAGTCAGCGGGTAACCCAGGCTCTTAAAAGCGGTAGATTTACCGGCAAGCTGCATCGCTTTGCGGAATTTCAGGTGCGTAATGCAGATCATCGCCCAGTTGATCACCAAAGCCGCGACCACCAGCGCCATCAACAGCTCAAAGGCTTTGCCTGGCATCACATAGTTAATCACCACGCACAGGGCCGTCGCCAGCGCGGAAATCCCCAGCGCATTGAGTGGGATCCCCCGGCGATTGACTTTCAGGAACGAGCGCGGCGCATTGCCCTGTTGAGCCAGACCGAACAGCATACGGCTGTTACAGTAAACGCAGCTGTTGTAGACCGAGAGTGCGGCTGAGAGCACCACGAGGTTGAGGGCATTGGCCACAATGTTGCTGTCCAGCGCATGGAAAATCAGCACAAAGGGACTGCCGCCTTCCACCACGTTTTTCCACGGGTAGAGGGACAGCAACACCGCCAGCGATCCCACATAAAACAGCAGAATACGGTAGATAACCTGATTGGTGGCTTTGGGGATGCTTTTCTGCGGATCGTCAGCTTCTGCCGCCGTAATGCCCACCAGCTCAAGGCCGCCAAAGGAGAACATGATCACCGCCATCGCCATCACCAGGCCGCTGATGCCGTTAGGGAAGAAGCCGCCATCCTGCCACAGGTTAGCAACGGAGGCGTCCGGGCCGCCATTGCCGCTAAACAGCAGGTAACCGCCAAAAGCGATCATGCTGATAATGGCCGCCACTTTGATAATGGAGAACCAGAACTCCATCTCGCCGTATACTTTCACGTTGGTCAGGTTGATGGCGTTAATGGCAACGAAGAAGATCCCCGCAGAGACCCAGGTCGGTACTTCCGGCCACCAGTACTGAATATAAATACCCACTGCGGTCAGCTCCGCCATGCTCACCAGCACATAGAGCACCCAGTAGTTCCAGCCGGACATAAACCCGGCGAACGGCCCCCAGTAGCGGTTGGCAAAATGGCTGAATGAGCCTGCAACCGGCTCCTCGACCACCATTTCGCCAAGCTGGCGCATGATGAAAAAGGCAATCACGCCGGCAATGGCGTAGCCCAGTAGCACTGATGGCCCGGCCATGCGAATGGTCTGAGCGATACCTAAAAATAGCCCAGTGCCGACGGCACCTCCGAGCGCAATCAACTGGATATGTCGGTTTTTTAACCCGCGTTTTAATTCATTATCGTGCGTTGCCATCTGCCCCACCCCTGTCTGTAAAAGTCACTCCGCTCTCAGCAACTTTCAGGCCAGCCGCAACCAGAAGCCGGGGGAAAACAAGCTAACTGACTGAATAATTGAAAAATATAAATATTTACGTATTGTCACGGCAGGTAAGAGATGGGGGAAATACCAGCTACATCGTGCGGTTTTAGCCTGTTAATTGCACATTTCATGAGAAAAAAGGCCATTAACTGCACGAATCTGAACCATTTTGGTGCAGGCATCCCAATGCTGACAGCGCCGGGCTTCCCGCTATCGAAAAAGCTGATAGTCTGTTAGCCACTCTTTTGTTCCGGTACTGGCATACATGTACAACATCGACGACTTTGATCTGAAAATTCTGACGCTGCTGCAAGGCAATGGCCGTTTGACCAACCAGGAGCTGAGCGACCTGATTGGCCTTTCCGCCTCGCAGTGCTCGCGGCGACGTATTGCCCTGGAGCAGTCGCAGTTGATCCTTGGCTACCACGCACGGCTCGCGCCGGACGCGGTGGGGCTGGAGATGCTGGGGCTGATTGAGGTGCGGCTGATTAACCACACCCAGGAGTATGTGGAGAGCTTCCACAAAATGCTCAGTGAAGTGGACGCCATTCTCGACGCCTGGAAAACCACCGGAGATGCCGATTATCTGCTGCGGGTTGCGGTGCCGGATTTACCGGGCTTAAGCCATTTAATCAGCCATATTCTTGCGCAAAACAAAGGTGTGGCGCACTTAAAAACCTCAGTGGTGTTAAATCGGCTGAAAGAGAATGGGCAGTTAATGCCCGGCAACGACGATCTGCCCTGATTTGGGGCGACATGCCTTTTTTTGGTGCAATGCAGTGACTGATTAACGCGCGTATCGGGCTTAAAATACACACATTACCCGCATGGAAGCTCACACATGCACACTTTGTGCAAAACTCTCTTTTTCGCCATTTCAAGGTGTTAGCTGTCGGGCTGCCTGTTTTTCCCTCATTCAGCGGCGGATGAGTGCGGATCTGGTGCGATTTTTGCAAGAAATTGCTTATCTTTAGCAATAATTGAATCGTACTTTCTTATGGATAACGTCCTGACTCCTAATAAACTTGCTCATACCTGGCTGGAAGATGCACTGGCGCTGCTGTTCGGTACGCTGATGATCTCTTTTGGCGTGATTCTGTTTCGCCAGGCGGGCGCACTGACCGGCGGGACGGCGGGGATCGCATTTCTGATCCATTACGCGACTCATCTGCCTTTCGGCGCAGCGTTCTTTTTGATCAACCTGCCGTTTTACTGGCTGTCTGTTCGCCGGATGGGGATGCAGTTCACGCTGAAAACCTTCTGCGCGGTGGGACTGGTATCGCTGTTCTCCGATCTGCATGGCCGCTTTATTCATTTTGATCAGCTCAACCCCTACTATGCCACCCTGTTCGGCAACATTGTGGTCGGGATTGGTTTCGTGGTGCTGTTCCGCCATAAAGCCAGCCTTGGCGGGGTGAACATTCTGGCGCTCTATCTGCAGGACAAAAGCGACATTCGCGCGGGTAAATTCCAGATGGTCGTGGATGCCTGTATTGTGACCGCCTCGTTGTTCTTCGTGAGCCTGCCGATGCTGGCGACCTCCATTGTGGGTGCCGTGATCCTTAATTCGATTATTGCCATGAACCACCGCCCGGGACGCTACGCGGTGTAATGGATTGACCTCTGACTGTTATTTTCAGGAGTAGACTGTGTTCCAGAACGTTGACGCCTACGCGGGCGATCCTATCCTGTCGTTGATGGAGACTTTCCATCAGGACAACCGTGCTGACAAAGTAAACCTCAGCATTGGACTGTACTATAACGAGCAGGCCATCATTCCTCGCCTTGAGGCGGTACAACAGGCCGAAGCGCGCCTGCAAAGCCTGCCGCAAAAAGCCAGTCTTTATCTGCCGATGGAAGGTTTCGCCCCTTACCGCAGCGCTATTCAGCACCTGCTGTTTGGTGAGAATCATCCGGCGCTGAATGCCGGACGCATCGCCACCATTCAGACCCTCGGCGGCTCCGGCGCACTGAAAGTGGGTGCCGATTTCCTGAAGTCTTACTTCCCGGACTCTGAAGTGTGGGTGAGCGACCCGACCTGGGAAAACCATATCGCCATTTTCGCCGGCGCCGGATTCAAGGTGCATACCTATCCGTACTTCGACGAAACTACCCGTGGGGTCAACTTTGAGGCCATGCTGAGCAGCTTAAAACAGCTGCCGGCGCGCAGCATCGTGCTGTTGCATCCGTGCTGCCATAACCCGACCGGTGCCGATCTGACCAACGCCCAGTGGGATGAAGTCATTGAAGTGCTGATTTCCCGCGACCTGATCCCGTTCCTCGACATCGCCTATCAGGGCTTTGGCGCGGGGATTGAAGACGATGCCTACGCTATTCGCGCCATCGCCAGCACCGGTTTACCAGCGCTGGTAAGCAACTCCTTCTCCAAGATTTTCTCCCTGTATGGCGAGCGTGTCGGCGGATTGTCCGTTGTTTGTGAAGATGCTGAAGCCGCAGGCCGCGTACTGGGCCAACTGAAAGCGACGGTGCGCCGCAACTACTCCAGCCCGCCGAACTTTGGCGCGCAGGTGGTTTCTCTGGTGCTCAACGACCCGGAGCTGAATGCGTTGTGGCGCTCTGAAGTCGATGCCATGCGCACCCGCATCAGCGAAATGCGCCAGGCGCTGGTTGACGTACTGAAAGCAGCCCTGCCGGAGCATGACTTTAACTATCTGCTGACCCAGCGCGGCATGTTCAGCTACACCGGCTTTAGCCCGGCGCAGGTGGACAAACTGCGTGAAGCTTACGCTGTCTACCTGATTGCCAGCGGGCGTATCTGTGTGGCCGGGTTAAACCACGGCAACATCGAGCGTGTTGCTAACGCCTTTGCGGCGGTGCAGTAAGGTACACATCCCGCCTGTTTTCAGCGCTCACGCGTGACGAAAACAGGCGGTTGCCACGCCGTCACCTCTGGCGGCGTGCCGACAAACTTCTCGATCTCCACCTGACAGCTTTGTGCCGAACTGCCTTGCCCCAGACGCGAACTTCCGCGATCTTCGGTTAGTACATTGGGATTACCATGTTTATCGAGCGGCTGCGGGTCATGGCTGTTCAGTGGATCATACCAGGCGCCGGTCGACATCTGCACCACGCCAGGACGAATGGCCTCGCTCAGTCGGGCACCTGCCAGCAATGCCCCTCGCGGGTTGAAAACCTTCACCACATCTCCTTCGTGAATACCGCGTGACGCCGCATCCTGCGGGTGGATCCATACCGGCTCCCGGCCCGCCACTTTGGTCTTGCGGCTGAGGCTGCCGTGGTCGTACTGGCTGTGCAGCCTTGTGCGCGGCTGGCTGGAGAGCAAATGCAGCGGCCAGTGAAGCGCCTGCGTCCGTTGAAACTCGGCTTCCGGCTCGTGCCAGTAAGGGTGACCAGGACACTCTTCATAGCCAAAATCGGCAATGGTCTGCGAAAAGAGCTCTATTTTCCCGGAAGGTGTCGTCAGCGGATGCTTTAGCGGATCGTGACGAAAATCTTGCAGCAGGATCTGCGGCGCATCCGGGCGGGGAAATTCCAGCATCCCCTGCTGCCAGAAAGCGTCAAAATCCGGCAGGGAAATCCCCTCTTCGGCGGCGCGAGGACGGGACTCTTCGTACATCACCCGTAACCATTCGGCCACGCTGCGCCCTGCGCTAAAGGCTTCGCCAAAGCCGAGTCGGGCGGCCAGTTCGCTGAAGATCCCGTAGTCATCACGGGCGTCGGCAAACGGTGGAATATGCTGGCGCATGGCAATCATAAAGCCGTCGTTGCTGGCGCTGCCGATATCTTCCCGCTCAAGAGAGGTGGTGGCAGGCAGGACGATATCGGCAAATTTCGCCTGCGCGGTCCAGTACTGCTCGTGCACCACAATGGTTTCCGGGCGACGCCAGGCGCGGATCAACTTATTGAGATCCTGGTGGTGATGAAAGACATTGCCTCCGGCCCAGTACACGAGGCGAATATCCGGGTAGCGGAGGGTCTGTCCGTCAAATTCGTACGGCTCACCGGGCTTTAGCAGCATGTCGGCTATCCGTGCGACCGGGATTTTTTCCGTCACCGGATTGCGCCCCTGAGGCAGGCGCGGGCCGGAAAAGACCCGACGGTGGGCACCTGCCAGATTGGTGGAGGCATAGCCAAAACCTAACCCGCCGCCCGGCGTACCTGGCTGCCCGAGCAGCGCCGTGACGGCCACGGTAGCCCAGAAAGTCTGCTCTCCCTGCCGGGCGCGCTGAACCGACCAGGCAATATTGATCATCGTTTTATGCCGGGCCATATCCCGGGCAAGCTGGCGAATGGTCTGCGCGGGCAGCCCGGTAAGCGGGGCGGCCCATTCCGGCGTTTTCACCACCCCGTCGCCCTTGCCAAAGAGGTAATCACGGTATGGCGCAAAACCCACCGTGTGGCTGTCGACAAAGGCGCGGTCATAGTGTTCTTCGGCGATCAGTACCTGGCAGACCGCCAGCAACAGGGCAGTGTCGCTGCCAGGTTTAACCGCCAGCCAGTCGGCATCCGCCACGGCTGCAAGATCGTTTCGCACCGGGCTGATATTGATAAAGCGCGTACCCCTGGCGCGCAGGGTTTGCAGCCAGTGTTGCAACGCATGGTCGTTAGCGCCGCCGCCGTTGACCTGCGCATTGCGTAGCGGTAATCCGCCGATGGCGACAAACAGTTCGCAGTGCTCTGCCAGTAGCGGCCAGTGAGTATGCTGGCGCTGGAGGGTATCAAGATCGCCGAGAATATGCGGCAAGATGCGCTCGCCTGCGGCAATACTGTAGGTATTGGTGCTGCCGGTATAGCCGCCAAAAAAGTTGAGAAAGCGGTGGAGCTGGCCCTGAGCGTGGTGAAAACGCCCGGCGCTCGACCAGCCATAAGAACCGCCGTAAATCGCCGTATTGCCCTGCGCGTGTTTGACACGCTGTAGCTCACCGGCCACCAGCGTCAGCGCCTGCTCCCAGCTGACTTCAACAAATGGCTCCCGTCCCCGCCCTTCGCGGGAGGCCGCGCCATTTTTCAGAAAGCCCTCGCGCACCGCCGGACGGCGTACGCGTGACGCCCCCTGTACGGCATCGGGCAGCGATTCGCCAATCCGCGACGGGTTGCTGTCCCACTCAACCGGGCTAACGCCGGTGAGTTTGCCCTGCTGCGTTTCGATCTGGTAAGTGCCCCAGTGCATCACCGCCAGGTTGTGTTCCGGTTTCTCTGTTTTCATGATGGCGTCCCGCGAGTTCAGAGCCTGATCCATCAGGCGTATATTGTTGCAGGCAGTCTGGACGCGGACAGCGCGGAACAACCGGAGCGTACTTGTAGTACGTGAGGATTGTGAGCACTGCCCAGGTCCGGAATGGCAAATAAAATAGCCTGGGAGCAGGCGTTAATGCATCGTCATCCCACCAGTTACATTAATCGCCTGCCCGGTCATATAGGCGGCAAGGGGGCTTGCGAGAAACGCCACCACACCGGCCACATCGGCGGGTTGGGCGGTACGACCCAGCAGCACCTGCGAACAGTCTTCGGCATAAATCGCCTCCGGGGTCATGCCGCGCAGCTCTGCACCTTCCCGCCGCTCGCGCCATTTCATCTCGGTCTCCACGATGCCGGGGCAAACGGCATTGACCAGGATATTGTCGCGGGCCAGTTCAATCGCCATCACTTTGGTGAGACCGAGTACCGCATGTTTGGAAGCCACATACTGCCCCATCAGGCGGTAACCGTTTTTTCCCGCCTGCGAGGCAATATTGATAATGCGACCGCCGCTGCGCGCCTTCATCAGCGGGATCGCCGCTTCTGACAGCCAGCCGATGCTTTTGACGTTGACGTCGAGGATCCGCTGCCAGTCATCATCGCTCATCCGGGTCACGGGGTTCATGGCCGATACGCCGCAGCTGTTGACGAGAATATCGACGCCGCCAAATGTCTGCACAGCGGCCTCAATCAGCGAATGGGCCTGCTCACGGGAAGCCACATCAGTGCGCATAACCAGCTGGCGCGTGGTTTGCTCCCGCCCTCTGGCGGCAACATCGCCGATAACCACATTGGCTCCGCCCCGATGAAGCAGTTCAGCAATGGCTTTGCCGATGCCCTGTAAGCCCCCCGTCACCACGGCGGTCTGGCCGCTAAAATCCAGGGCAATCATCGCTTATGCCCTGAACGGGTCGTCACTGATCCCCGCCTCCAGCACCAGCTTCGCGTACTCCTGCGCGGAGAAGAGCGAGTGGTCACGATAGTTGCCGCAGGCCAACGGCGTTACTGCCGGGACGTCAGTGGCGGTAAGCACACGTTGCAGGACGCGGGTCAGCGCGGCGGCAATATCCGCCGGGGAGTGCTCATCCCAGAGGATCAGATAAAACCCGGTGCGGCAGCCCATCGGGGAGATGTCGATAACCCCTTCCAGCTCCTCACGCAGGTCAAAGGCCAGCAAATGCTCCAGGGTATGTAGCGCGGCCGTGGGAATAGCATCGACGTTGGGTTGCAGAAAACGTAAATCGAACTTTTGCACCACGCTCCCCAGCTTATGACGTTCATAACCGGCGACGCGCACATACGGGGCTTTCACTTTGGTATGGTCGAGGGTAAAGCTCTCTACGACAGGCATTTTTCACTCCTTAAGAATACGAAATAACAGGTTTACTCGCGGCGAAGGCGGCGGGCAAAGCGGGTTCCGAGGGTCTGAATTAACTGGACGATGACAATCAGCACCAGCGCGGTACTCAGCGTGGCAAAGGTGTCGAAACGCTGGTAGCCATAGGTAATAGCTAAGTCGCCAATGCCGCCGCCGCCCACGGTTCCGGCCATGGCGGTGGCGCCCAACAGGCCAATAGTAGCGGTGGTCAGGGCCAGAATGAGGGATGAAGCGGCCTCCGGCAGCATAAAGTGCCAGATGGTCTGTAACGTGGAAGCCCCCATGGCATCGGCGGCTTCCAGAATGCCGTCGTCCACTTCCAGCAGCGAGCTTTCCACCAGCCGGGAAATATAGGGGGCGATAAAGACAATCAGCGGCACTATCGCGCCGGCGGTGCCGATGGTGGTGCCGACCAACAGCCGGGTAAACGGCAGGATGGTGATCAACAGAATGATAAAGGGCAGCGAGCGGACAACGTTGATCACCGGGTTAAGCACCTGATGGACAAAACGGCTGGGCAGGATACCGCCGGGGCGGCAGACTACCAGCACAATGCCGAGCGGGATGCCGAGCAGGGAGCCAAACGCAAGGGCTACGCCGATCATTATCAGGGTATCGTGCAGCGCCAGCAGGAACTGATCGCCGGTGACAGCGGTATCGATAAATTCAAACATGGGTGATTTTCACTCCTGCATCCCGGAGGTCGTCGATCGCGCGCTCAGTGTGAACCGGGTCGCCAATGACCTGAACTATCATGAAACCGAGGATCCGCCCCTGCACTTCGGACATTGAGGCAAACAGGATATTCACCTCGATGTCGAACGTCTTAATGATGCGGTTAATGATCGGCTGCTGGGCGGTGATCCCCACAAACTCAAGGCGTAAGGCCCGGGCGTCGCCGTCGCGTTTCAGCACCTCTTCCACCCTTGCCGGAAGCGTGTCGTGAATAACGGATTGCACAAAATTGGCGGTGACCGGATGCCGGGGTTCGGCAAAAAGCCGGAATACATCGCCCTGCTCAACGATGCTGCCGTTTTGCATCACCGCCACCTTGTTGCAGATCCGCTGAATAACGGACATCTCATGGGTGATCAGCACAATGGTTATCCCATAGCGGTGGTTGATCTCCTGCAACAGTTGCAGGATCTGTACCGTAGTGTGGGGATCCAGCGCCGAGGTGGCTTCATCGCATAACAGCACCGACGGGTTAGTCGCCAGCGCCCGGGCAATGCCCACCCGCTGTTTTTGCCCACCGGAGAGTTCGTTGGGGTAGCTATTCACCTTATCGCTGAGATTCACAAATTCCAGCAACTCAGTGACCCGCGCCCGAATGAAGGCTTTGTCGCGGCCCTGTAAAATCAAGGGAATGGCCACATTGTGGAAAACGGTTTTCGAATTCAGCAAATTAAAGTTCTGAAAGATCATGCCAATTTCTTTTTTAATGGCATGCAGCCGTTTACCGTTAATGCCCTGTAGTGACTCACCGTTAACGATGACCTCTCCCTGGCCCGGCGATTCAAGACGATTGATTAAGCGTAGCAGAGTACTTTTCCCGGCACCGCTGTAACCAATAATCCCGAAAATATCGCCTTTGCCAATACTGAGGTTAATATCATTGAGCGCCAGAACAGGATTGCCATTACGGGAGAATGTTTTACTGACCTGGCGAAATTCAATCATTGCATTACTCATTTCAAATAATCAGGTAACAGATAGCCGTTATATTGTTCATGGGTCAGAATATAATTTTTGAAATCCGCAGAGCGATATCCATCAATAATATCCTTAGCAAAAGGCGCATCTTTATTTTTACCGGCAATAGTTACGATGTTAATAAACTGACTGACCGGGGTTTCGAGCTTCAGTGCTGAATTCAGTTTAAGCCCGCTGGAGACCGCAAAGTTACCCTGAATCAGGCCGTAATCGACGTCCGGCAAGGCACGCACCTGCTGGGCGTTATCCATCTCTTTGAGGACAATTTTGTACGGATTTTCGAGGATGTTGCGCTGAGAGAAGGTCGCCGGATCGCTGTCTGGCTTCAGTTTCACCCAGCCCAGGCTTTGCAGCACCAGCAGCGCGCGGTATTCATTAGGCGGCTGGTTTGGTACAGAAATCACCGTACCTGCTGCCGGTGTTTTAAGATCTTTGATTTTGCCGCTGTACAGGCCCATCGGCGGGGTTGGCACCTGAACAATACCGATGTTATCAATGCCCAGTCGCTCATTGACAGATTTCAGATACACCGGGTGCTGCATAATATTGGCTTCAATATTGCCACGCGCGACTGCGTCATTAACCTGAATGCCATCACTGAAATCTTTATATTCTACGGTGTAGCCTTTTTTAATAAGATAAGGGGCAACACCTTTTTCAAACTGTTCTTTATATGGCCCGGGATTGAATCCCACGCGAATTGTTTTGTCCTGCGCCACAGCCATAAATGAAGAAGATGAAAGTAAGGCAAAGACTAAACCAAATAAAACTGGCTTGTTCATAACATCATTGTCCCAGGTGGTTTGCAATTGCAATCGATTAAATCACAGCACTCTGTGAGTTGTAAGTCAGATTGGCTTATTTTATTTTGCTTTTTTGTTATATAGATAACCGGAGGGCACATATATTAAAATTAAAAATAGACAGTCTTTTTTGTTCTTAAGTTAATGCAGGCAAAGAATGTAAACCGGGGAGTCGTTGTGCAATAGTCACTCATCACTTTATTTAGCCGGAATCATTATGCCTGATTTTAACGCCTCGCAACTGGTCAACGAACTGGAAGAAAATTTATTCAGCGTGCTGGAAAAGCAGGCTTCAGTTGTCAATACCGACTCTCTCCCACTTATCGATCTTTCCAGCGGCAGTCCGGATCAACCCACGCCGCCGGAGGTGGTCGCGGCGCTTCAGGCGGCAATCAATAACAGCGCGAATCACGGTTATCCTTCCTTTTGGGGTAAACCGCAGGTACGCCAGGCGATCGCTGATTTTTACTTTCGTCATTATGGCGTGGCGCTGGATCCCGAGACGGAAGTGGCAGTCTTTCAGGGTTCGCATATCGGAGTCGGCGGGATCCCGCGCGCGGTGGTCAACCCTGACCAGTATATTATCTCCACCGATCCCTGCTATCCCATTTACCGCTCAGCGGCGCGTCAGTCACAGGCGTATTTTTTCGGCCTGCCGATCAATGAAGAGAACCAGTTTCTGCCGGATTTCAGCGACGTACCACAAAACGTTGCCGATAACGCGGGACTGATTATCCTCAACTACCCACATAATCCGACCGGAGCGCTGGCCACCCCTGAACTCTTTGCTGCGGCGCTCCGGTTTGCCAGGCGTCATCAGGTACCGGTGCTGCACGATTTTGCCTATGCGGCGATTGGCAGTGACGCGCAAGACGTACCGCTGAGCCTGTTTTCTCAGCCGGATGCCAAAGAGTGGGGAGTGGAGACCTACACCTTTTCCAAGACCTTTAATATGGCAGGCTGGCGTTTTGGTTTTGCGGTCGGCAATGCATCGATTATCAAAGCCTTTAAAAAGCTGCATACCCATAGTTATAGCACCGTGTTTGGCGCAATTCAGGATGCCGCCATCACCGCCCTTTCGCTACCAGATGATCGTTTGCACCAACTGGTTTCGGTCTACCACCAGCGCCGGGCGCGCGTACTGCAAAAGCTGGCGCAACTGCACTGGCCGGTGCGCAGCGCGCAGGGAACCTTTTTCCTCTGGCTCGCCGCGCCGCCGGGATTCAGCTCGCAGCAGTTTGCCGAACTGCTGCTGCATGAAGTGCATGTACTGGTCGCACCGGGTAGTGGTTTTGGTCAGGGCGGCGAAGGCTATATTCGCATCAGCCTGACAGCCGGTGATAGCGCCCTTTTACACGCCCTCGATCGCATTGCTGCCCTGCATCTTTTTACCAGAAATGCCTGACCTGCGAGGAGGCCTGCACATTAACGGCATCGATCTTTTTTCATCATCGTTCGCTGTGTTACATTGCCGGACAGTGCTCAGTTAAAGGAATTCGCTTAATGATACGTTTTGCTGTCATTGGCACGAACTGGATAACCCGCCAGTTCGTCGATGCCGCCCATGAAACGGGCAAATATAAGCTCACCGCCATCTACTCACGCAGCCTGGAACAGGCGCAGGAGTTCGCCAGGGAATACCCTGTCGAACATCTGTTTACCTCCCTTGATGCGATGGCCCAGAGCGACAAAATCGATGCCGTTTATATCGCCAGCCCGAACTCACTGCACTTCCCTCAGACCCAACTCTTCCTCAGCCATAAAAAGCATGTGATTTGTCAAAAGCCGTTGGCTTCCAATTTGCGTGAAGCCCAGGCGGCTATCGCCTGCGCCAGAGAGAATCAGGTGGTTCTGTTTGAGGCTTTTAAAACCGTCAGCCTGCCTAACTTTGTGCTGCTCAAGCAGTCACTGGCTAAAGCGGGCAAGATCCATAAGGCCTTTTTCAACTACTGCCAGTACTCCTCCCGCTACCAGCGTTATCTGGATGGCGAAAACCCGAACACCTTCAATCCGGCGTATTCCAACGGCTCGATTATGGATATCGGTTTTTATGTCCTGTCGTCGGCGGTGGAGCTGTGGGGCGAGCCGAAAAGCGTCCAGGCGAGCGCCAGCCTGCTGGCAAGCGGTGTGGATGCCCACGGAGTGGCGATACTCGATTACGGCGACTTCAGCGTGACGCTGCAACACTCCAAAGTGAGTGATTCGGTGCTGGCGAGCGAAATTCAGGGGGAAGCCGGGTCGCTGGTGGTGGAAAAACTGTCGGAGTGCCAGAAACTCTCCTTCATCCCACGTGGGGGGAACGCACAGGATTTGACGCAACCGCAGCATATCAACACCATGCTGTATGAAGCAGAACGCTTCGCGCAGCTGGTTGAAGAGAACGCCGTCGATCACCCTGCGCTTGAGGTCAGCCGGATTACGGCGAAACTTGCCACGGAAATTCGCCGTCAGACCGGCGTGGTCTTCCCGGCGGATTCAACTGACCTGGCGGCCGACGCGTAAAGGTATGTAAAACAGATGTTACAGGAGATTGACGAACGCTCTCTTCTGTCATATTTTGTTACGAGCAAAGGGGAGTAACTTCGTTGCCGGTGGGTCGTCATTACGATGCTAATAGCTAGCATCCGGTCGCCGGGCGTCAATTCTGAATTGACGTAAGTGAGACCTTGCCGAAAGGCGAGGACCTGTTGCATCTCAAGCAAGCGGCTGGCGTCTTTCGACGTTGGCCGTTTTCGTTTCAGGTGTTAAGGAATCTCGCAATGAACACTGTTGGTACACCACTACTTTGGGGCAGCTTCGCCGTTGTCGTCGTTATCATGCTGGCTATCGACCTTCTGCTTCAGGGGCGTCGCGGCGTCCATACGATGACCATGAAGCAGGCGGCCGTCTGGTCCTTGGTCTGGGTTAGCCTCTCTCTTCTTTTTAATGCTGCTTTCTGGTGGTATCTGTCACAGACCGAGGGTCGTGCAGTGGCTGACACCCAGGCGCTGGCATTCCTCACCGGCTATCTGATCGAAAAAGCGCTGGCAGTTGATAACGTCTTTGTCTGGCTGATGCTGTTTAGCTACTTTGCCGTCCCCCCAGCCTTACAGCGTCGCGTACTGATCTACGGGGTACTCGGAGCCATTGTTCTGCGTACTATTATGATCTTCGCGGGAAGCTGGCTGATTACCCAGTTCGAATGGCTGCTGTATGTGTTCGGCGCATTCCTGCTCTTTACCGGCGTGAAAATGGCGCTGGCGAAAGAGGATGAAACCGGGATTGGCGACAAGCCTCTGGTTCGCTGGTTGCGTGGGCATCTGCGCATGACCGACAAAATCGAGAACGAGCACTTCTTCGTGCGTAAAAACGGCCTGCTGTTCGCCACACCGCTGCTGCTGGTACTGATTCTGGTTGAGCTGAGCGACGTGATTTTTGCGGTGGACAGCATCCCGGCCATCTTCGCCGTCACCACCGATCCCTTTATCGTTCTGACGTCGAACCTGTTCGCGATCCTGGGTCTGCGCGCCATGTACTTCCTGTTAGCTGGGGTAGCGGAACGCTTCACCATGCTGAAATACGGGCTGTCGATTATTCTGGTGTTTATCGGTATTAAGATGCTGATTGTCGACTTCTACCATATCCCGATTGCGATTTCGCTCAGCATTGTTGGCGGGATCCTGCTGCTAACGCTGGTGATTAACGCCTGGGTAAATCATCGCAATGACAAGCGTAAGCTGCTGGAATAACCCGGTTAACGTGTAGCGTCCGTCTCTTTTCGTAGCGCGGTTTCGACTTTAAACGGGTCGATGCCGCGTTTTTGCATGCGCCAGAAGCGGATAATATTCAGCCCGTTCATGACCAGAAAACTGCCTTCAATCAGCGTCCCGCCAATGGAACCCAGCCACAGGTTGTGCGTAACCCAACAGGCAGTTGAACACCACATAATGCAGCGCACCTTAAGCCCCTGACAGCGAAACAGTGCCCAGGTACTGGCAACCGTACCCACAATCGGCAGCAGTTCCACCGGGTGCTGAAGTTTGATCAGGCCAAAGAAGAGCGTCAGGGCAATAAAAACGCCCATCACCCACAGCTTACGGGTATGCATAGAGATGATGGTGCGCACCGCATTGAGCTCCGCACTCATTCCCGCCGGCATTGCTCCCATCAGGAAAAAATGTACGCCAATGGTGGCGCTGTAGAGAGAAAGCTGAAGTTTGAAACGCTTTTCGTCGCGGTTAATAAAGGTGGTAATGCCGATTAAAAACGCCAGCACACCCACACCCTGGGCTAACCAGTACGCGCTCATGGAAGATCCTTGTTAACAACAAAAACGAAACGACGCTTCATATTATGAAACGTCGTTTTATATATTAACAAATTGTCAAACTATTAGCTTTATAAAGTTACACCGCTCTTAAAGATAGCCAGCTCGCGGAACTCATTGCGTTCGTTACAGGTCTCTTTGCCGTTAGCAAACTCGACAATCACATCGACAAATTCACTGAGCAGCTGCGGCATCATTTTGCCGTGAATCAACTGCCCGGCATCAAAGTCGATCCAGTGTTTTTTCTTCGCCGCCAGCTCGCTGTTGGTGGCAATTTTCACCGTTGGAACAAAACCGCCGTAGGGCGTGCCACGGCCGGTACTGAACAGCACCATATGGCAACCCGCTCCCGCCAGCGCACTGGTGGCCACAGCATCATTACCCGGCGCACTCAACAGATTGAGGCCATGGGTTTTCAGGCGTTCGCCGTAGCGCAGCACGTCCACCACCTGGCTGGCCCCCGCTTTTTGCGTGCAACCCAGGGATTTCTCTTCAAGCGTCGTGATACCGCCTGCTTTGTTACCCGGCGATGGGTTTTCATAGATCGGCTGGTTGTGCGCAATAAAGTACTGTTTGAAATCGTTGACCATGGTGACGGTCTTTTCAAACGTCTCTTCATCGCGGCAGTGGCTCATCAGGATCTGCTCGGCACCGAACATTTCCGGGACTTCGGTCAGGACCGTCGTACCGCCATTGCCAATGATGTAGTCAGAGAAGCGGCCCAGCATCGGGTTCGCTGTGATACCGGAGAGGCCGTCAGAGCCGCCGCACTCCAGGCCAAATTTCAGTTCACCCAGCTTGCCTGGCTCGCGCTTGTCGTGACGCAGCGCTTCATACAGTTCATACATGTGTTCAATGCCCGCCTCCACTTCGTCGTCCTGGTATTGGCAGATCATAAAGTGGACGCGGGACGGATCGTACTCGCCCAGGGTTTCGCGAAACGCATCCACCTGGTTGTTTTCGCAGCCTAAACCAATCACCAGTACCGCGCCCGCATTCGGGTGACGCACCATGTTTTGCAGCATAGTACGGGTATTGACGTGATCGTCGCCAAGCTGCGAGCAGCCGTAGGTGTGGCTGAACAGATGAACGCCGTCGATATCTTCGGCGTTACGGGTCTCTTTCAGAAAACGGGTCTGGATCTGGCGGGCGATCCCATTGACGCAACCGACAGTGGGCAGGATCCACAACTCATTGCGCACCCCGACATCCCCATTGGCCCGACGGTAGATCTGGACTTCACGATCTCCCGCCGGTGCATTGTCATCGACCAGATCCGGTTGATAGCTATACTCATCCAAATCGCTCAGATTGGTACGCGCATTGTGGGAATGGATGTGCTCGCCTGCGGCAATATCCGTTGTCGCATGGCCAATAGGCAGGCCGTATTTCACGACATTTTCACCCATCGGGATGGCTTGCAGAGCAAATTTGTGCCCGCGAACCACCGCCTGGCGAAGACGAACCTCATGGCCTTCAACAACGACTTCAGTACCTTCGGCGAGATCCGCCAGCGCTACCGCGACATTATCCAGCGAGTGGATCTTGATGTATTGCATATCAACCTCAAACAGCCTTAGTTCAGTTCAATCGCGAAGTAGTCACGCGCATTGTTAAAGCAGATATTTCTCACCATCTCGCCCAGCAGCTGAATATCAGCCGGTGCTTCACCTGCATGCACCCAACGGCCAATCATCTGGCACAGAATACGGCGGAAATATTCGTGACGGGTGTAAGACAGGAAGCTACGGCTGTCGGTCAGCATGCCGACAAAACGGCTTAACAGACCAAGCTGTGCCAGCTGAGTCATCTGACGTTCCATGCCGTCTTTCTGGTCGTTGAACCACCAGCCGGAACCGAACTGCATCTTGCCTGGCATCCCTTCGCCCTGGAAGTTACCGACCATGGTGCCCAGCACTTCGTTATCACGCGGGTTCAGGCAGTACAGGATGGTTTTCGGCAGCAGGTTTTCTTCGTTCTGTTTGCTCAGCAGTTTAGACAGCTCTTCCGCCAGCGGACGATCGTTGATGGAGTCGAAGCCCACATCCGGCCCCAGCAGTTTGAACTGACGCAGGTTGTTATTGCGCAGCGCGCCAATGTGGTACTGCTGAACCCAACCGCGGCGCGCATATTCCGCACCCAGCCAGACCAGGACAGCCGTTTTGAACTGCGCCACTTCACGTTCGCTTAAGTGTTCACCGGACAGACGACGCGCCAGAATGCCGTCGAGTTCGGCTTCACTGGCTTCGGCAAACAGCACAACGTCCAGTGCGTGGTCCGACACCTTACAACCGTGTGCGGCAAAGTGATCCAGACGCTTAGCCAGCGCAGTTTGCAGATCGGCAAAGCGACGGATGTCAGTATCAGAGACTTCACCCAGCTTGCTCATGTAGTCGTTAAAGGTCGCCAGCTCAATGTTGAACGCCTTGTCCGGGCGCCAGCTCGGCAGCACTTTGATGGAGAACGTAGTGTCTTTGCCGACGGCCGCGTGGTGCTCCAGAGAGTCGATCGGATCGTCAGTCGTGCCGACCATCTTCACGTTCATCTGCTGCATGATGCCGCGGGCGGTAAATTTGTCCTGCGCCAGCAATTCATTGCCCAGCTCCCAGATTTCATCTGCGGTGGACGGTGAAAGCAGCTTACCTGTAATACCAAATGGGCGACGAAGCTCCAGATGGGTCCAGTGGTATAACGGGTTGCCGATGGTGTGCGGCACGGTGGCGGCGAAGGCGTCAAACTTCTCGCGGTCGCTGGCATCGCCGGTACACAAGCGCTCTGGCACACCGTTAGTGCGCATAGCACGCCACTTGTAGTGGTCGCCCTTCAACCAGATGTCATACAGGTTTTTAAAGCGGTAGTTATCTGCAATCTGCTGCGGAGGCAGGTGGCAGTGAAAGTCAAAAATCGGCTGATCTTTCGCGTAGTCGTGGTACAGGCGGCGCGCGAATTCAGTATCTAACAGGAAATCTTCGGTCATAAACGGGGTCATTATCGTCTTCCTCTCAACGAGTGCGTCTGATGCTTACCTTAATGCTGACAAAGTTATCACACCAATTTCTACAGTCCGAAGTCTTTTTCGTGAGTTAGATCAATAAACGATGACAAATATTTACAGAGGCGTGGGCAAAAACCCTCGTCAGACCGCGTAGTAGCTGGTTTTCAGGCCTGCGGTGAAAGACCACACAAAGAAAAACGCTTTTGTGATATCACTCACCTTTTAAAGTTGTATGACAAATTATCTTTCTGCCGTCGAACACATAAGCCGACGGAATGCATAGCCGATAACTAAGAAATCGGCCTCATGGGTATGGATACCAAGGTATGGATACCAAATTAATCACGTTGAATAGCAAGGTTTGGGTCGTTCCGGAGCTTTTCCGATGACGCCCTCCCGTTTTCACCTGCCGACTGCAACCGGCAGGTGACCGCGAAAGCGGAATTACCATAACGATGAGGTTTACATGCGTAAAATAAAAGGATTACGTTGGTACATGATAGCGCTGGTGACGCTGGGCACCGTATTAGGCTATCTGACGCGTAACACCATTGCTGCGGCAGCGCCAACGCTGATGCAAGAGTTAAATATTTCCACTCAGCAATATTCATATATCATCGCGGCCTATTCTGCGGCTTATACCATCATGCAGCCTGTTGCCGGCTATGTTCTGGATATCCTCGGAACCAAAGTTGGCTATGCGGTCTTCGCCGTCACCTGGGCAACCTTCTGCGGCGCAACGGCTCTGGCAGGAAGCTGGGGTGGTCTGGCGCTGGCGCGTGGTGCCGTAGGTGCTGCTGAAGCAGCAATGATCCCGGCAGGCCTGAAAGCCGCCTCCGAGTGGTTCCCGGCAAAAGAGCGTTCTATCGCGGTAGGCTACTTTAACGTGGGCTCTTCTATTGGCGCGATGATTGCGCCGCCGCTGGTGGTATGGGCAATCGTCATGCACAGCTGGCAGCTCGCCTTCATTATCTCCGGCGTACTGAGCTTCGCCTGGGCGATGGCATGGCTGATTTTCTACAAACACCCGCGCGATCAGAAAAAACTGTCTGAAGAAGAACGCGAATACATCATTGGCGGTCAGGAAGCACAACACCAGACCTTCAATGGCAAAAAAATGACCGTATTGCAGATCCTGGGTACCCGTCAGTTCTGGGGCATCGCTCTGCCGCGTTTCCTGGCAGAACCAGCCTGGGGTACTTTTAACGCCTGGATCCCGCTGTTCATGTTTAAAGTTTACGGCTTTAATCTGAAAGAAATCGCCATGTTCGCCTGGATGCCAATGCTGTTTGCTGACCTGGGTTGCATCATCGGTGGTTACCTGCCGCCGCTGTTCCAGCGCTGGTTTGGTGTGAACCTGATTGTGTCGCGTAAAATGGTTGTCACCATGGGCGCGGTACTGATGATTGGCCCGGGGATGATTGGTCTGTTCACAAGCCCCTACGTTGCAATCGGCCTGCTGTGTATTGGCGGCTTCGCTCACCAGTCTCTGTCAGGTGCGCTGATTACGCTCTCTTCTGACGTCTTTGGTCGTAACGAAGTGGCCACCGCCAACGGTCTGACCGGTATGGCGGCCTGGACAGCAAGTACCATGTTTGCACTGGTGGTCGGTGCGCTGGCTGACACCATCGGCTTTAGCCCGCTGTTCGCTGTACTGGCTGTATTTGACATCCTGGGCGCTATCCTTATCTGGACGCTGCTGAAAAGTAAATCGGCGGCCGAAATGGAAGCGGAGAAAGCCGCCTACAGCAAGACCGCAGAACAAAGTTAACTAAGCTCTCGTTAACAAAGCTGTTCCCCCCGCCGCCCGCCATCATCGGGCGGCTTTTTCTTCCTCCGTTGTGGTGAGAAAGGCGTAAAAGTGGTATAACAAATCTACTATTGCCTTATCTTACCTGGAGCGCATATGGAAATCACCGAATCACGACGTTTGTACCAACAGCTTGCTGCCGAGCTAAAAAGCCGTATTGAGCAAGGTGTTTACCTCGTGGGTGACAAACTTCCAGCCGAACGCTTTATTGCCGAAGAGAAAAGCGTCAGCCGCACCGTGGTTCGTGAAGCTATCATCATGCTTGAAGTTGAAGGCTATGTTGAAGTCCGTAAAGGATCAGGTATCCACGTGATTTCCAGCCAGGCCCGTTATTCACAAGCCCCGGATGAGGATCTGGAGTTTGCCAATTACGGTCCGTTTGAGCTGCTGCAGGCGCGCCAGTTGATTGAAAGTAATATCGCGGAATTTGCCGCAACCCAGGTCACCAAGCAGGACATCATGAAACTGATGGAGATCCAGGACAATGCGCGCAAAGAGAAGTGCTTCCGCGATTCGGAATGGGATCTGCAATTTCATGTTCAGGTTGCGCTGGCCACGCAAAACAGCGCCCTGGCGGCGATTGTTGAAAAGATGTGGACTCAGCGCGTTCACAACCCGTACTGGAAAAAACTGCACGATCACATCGATTTGCGCACCGTTGACAACTGGTGTGATGACCATGACCAGATCCTTAAGGCACTGATTCGTAAAGATCCACATGCCGCTAAAGTGGCGATGTGGCAGCACCTTGAAAACACCAAGCAGATGCTTTTCAACGAAACCAGTGATGATTTCGAATTCAATGCCGACCGCTATTTGTTTGCTGAAAACCCGGTGGTTCACCTCGACGCTGCGGCTAATGGCGTAAAATAGTCACTCTGCCAACAGGCGCACCGATGCGATGCGCCTGGTCACACTCAGGGTAAGTAAAAAGTATAGAGTGTCAGCCTGTGTAAATACCCTCGCCTCCCCCCCTTTCGACAAGCAAAATCATTTGCTGACAAAACGTAATTTCCCTGACGAATAACCGTGGCATTTGTTACAATTGGACGCAATTTGTCTCTGCGTGAGTTAGTGCTTGCTCACTCCGTTGGTAACCAAAAGCCAGACTGTCAGATGTGACACGAGCGACCATAATGTTCAGATTAATAATTTCGCCGTGCTGTTTCACTCGTTACCGACGTGACGTAAACCGATGTACCAGGAACATTGAATGGAACTTTTAAGCCAACTTCTTCATGCCCTCTGGAGCCAGGATTTTGAAACCCTGGCGAATCCGTCAATGATCGGCATGCTCTACTTTGTTTTGTTCGTTATTTTATTTCTTGAAAATGGTCTGCTTCCGGCGGCATTCCTGCCTGGAGACAGTCTGCTGGTGCTGGTTGGCGTGCTGATTTCTAAAGGCGCAATGGGCTTTCCGCAAACCGTTCTGCTGCTTACAACGGCGGCAAGCCTGGGCTGCTGGCTGAGCTACATTCAGGGACGATGGCTCGGGAATACGCGTATTGTGCAAAACTGGCTTTCACACCTGCCTGCGCACTATCACCAGCGCGCTCACCATCTTTTCCATAAACATGGCCTCTATGCGCTGTTGATGGGACGTTTTATTGCATTTGTTCGCACCCTGCTGCCAACTATTGCCGGACTTTCTGGTCTTAACAACGCGCGCTTCCAGTTTTTCAACTGGATGAGCGGACTGCTGTGGGTACTGATACTAACGACGCTGGGCTATTTGCTGGGTATTACCCCGGTATTTCGCAAATACGAAGATCAGTTAATGTCCTGCCTGATGCTACTGCCGGTGGTACTACTGGTCTTCGGTCTGGTTGGCTCGCTGGTGGTGCTGTGGAAGAAAAAATACGGTAACCGGGGTTAAGATGGAAATGCAACGTCCCTTTATGCGCTGGCTGTTACTCAGCATTTCGGCGCTGGCGCTGTTCAGTGTGTTATTTTTTGGCTGGGTTACGCTGCAAAACCGGGAATCAACGCTGGCCATTCGCCCGATCGCGCAAAACGTCAGTGTGCCGGATGGTTTTTCAATCTGGCATCATCTGGATGCAAACGGCATCCATTTCAAAAGTATTACCCCTCTCAACGACACGCTACTGATCAAGTTTGATTCCAGCAGCCAGAGCGCTGCGGCAAAAGCCGTGCTCGACCGTACGCTGCCTCAGGGTTACATTATTGCGCTACAGGATGACGAGGGTCAGGCTTCCGCCTGGCTGGTGCGTCTTCGCGACAGTACCCACAGATTCGGTTAATCTCCAGGATTCTGAATCTTTTCACTTACTTTGGTGCTTTCACCTTTTACTTACTATGCTTAGGTAACTGGAACCAGAGTCCACGCAATGCAACTGGATGCTGGCGCTATCTCTTAACGCCGGCCAACAATGGAAGGTATCGACAATGAAAAACCGCATCGCCCTGGCGTTAACCCTGTTATCTCTGAGCGCTGTTTCTCAGGCCGCTTCTCTTTGCCAGGAGAAGGAAAACGAGATCCTGCGTGAAATCAGCTACGCCGAAAAGCACAACAACCAGAACCGTATTGACGGTCTGAAGACAGCACTTAGTGAAGTGCGTGCTCACTGCTCTGACAGTAAATTGCGCGCCGATCATCAGCGCAAAATCGCCAGTCAGAAAGAAGAGATTGCTGAACGTCGTCAGGATTTAGTGGAAGCGCAGCAAAAAGGCGATGCGGACAAGATAAGCAAACGTGAGCACAAGCTGAAAGAAGCCGAGTCTGAGCTCAAGGCGCTGGAAGCTCGTGACTATTGATTCACTGGAAGTTAACACTCACTCACCTGGAGAGAATTATGTCTAAAGAGACCAATACAGACCATCTGCGCGCTGAGTTGAAATCCCTGGCGGATACCCTTGAGGAAGTGCTGAATACCTCCGGGGATAAATCAAAAGAAGAGCTGAGTAAGTTGCGCGGAAAAGCAGAAAAGGCGCTACAGGAAAGCCGTCATCGGTTGGGCGAAACCAGCGATCTTATCGCCCGCCAGACCCGTGAAGCCGCGGCTAAAACTGACGAATACGTGCGTGATAACCCATGGACCAGCGTCGGGATCGGTGCAGCCGTTGGTGTCGTGTTAGGCGTGTTGCTGACGCGTCGTTGATGATGACGGATCCACGATCTTCACAAGGACCGGGTAAAAGCGTTCTCGGCATCGGTCAGCGCATTGTTTCCATCATGGTTGAGATGGTGGAAACACGGCTTCGGCTGGCGGTGGTTGAGCTGGAAGAGGAGAAGGCTAACCTCTTTCAGCTTCTGATGATGCTGGGACTCACCATGCTGTTTGCCGCCTTTGGCCTGATGAGCCTGATGGTGCTGATTATCTGGGCCATCGACCCGCAATACCGCCTCAATGCCATGATTGCGACAACGGTTGTACTGTTGCTGGCAGCATTGATAGCGGGCATCTGGACGCTGCGCAAAGCCCGTTCTTCCTCGTTATTACGCCATACACGCCAGGAACTGGCGAACGATCGGGCGTTGCTTGAGGATGACAAACCATGAGCAGCAAAGCGGAGCGGGAGAAACGCAAAGCCCGTCTGCTCAGTGAAATCCAGCAGCAGCGACTCGATCTGACCGCCTGTCGCCGCGACTGGATTGAAACCACCGATGTTTACGATCGCGGCTGGAATACCTTTCTTAGCCTGCGATCCTGGGCACTGGTGGGCAGCAGCGCGCTGGCGGTGTGGGGCGTGCGACACCCCAGTCGCCTGATCCGTATTGCCAGACGCGGGCTGGGCGTGTGGAGCCTCTGGCGGCTGGTGAAATCAACCCTGGATCAGCAGCGACGCTAACTTTGTCGGGCCTGGCAGCAGCCGCCCGACAACATCCTGCGCAACGTGCTCAACACACCGACAACACAAACCTCACTTAACTCCCTCAGAATCTTTGATAAAGTTCGACAGTTTTCCTTGCTAACAATCCAGTCTCGCCCCGTTTACTATCCTCTCCATCGACAGCAGACATGCGGCTCTCGCCCGTGAATGCATACTTTTTTAATTGCAGTAGACACTGTGGTTCCCTGGAGAGAAAGATGAAAAAATTAGAAGATGTTGGTTTTCTGGTCGCACGTATTCTGATGCCGATCCTGTTTATTTCGGCGGGCTGGGGCAAAATCACAGGCTATGCTGGCACTCAGCAGTATATGGAAGCGATGGGCGTCCCGGGCTTTATGCTGCCACTGGTTATTCTGCTTGAGTTCGGCGGCGGTCTGGCGATCCTGTTTGGTTTCCTGACCCGTACCACTGCGCTGTTCACTGCCGGCTTCACCCTGCTGACGGCCTTTATCTTCCACAGCAACTTTGCTGAAGGCATGAACTCCCTGATGTTCATGAAAAACCTGAGCATCGCAGGCGGCTTCCTGGTTCTGGGTATCACCGGTCCTGGCGCATTCAGTATCGACCGTGTACTGAATAAAAAGTGGTAAGCACTCTATACTGAACTGAACAGATTCAAAGCGAGGAGCTCATCTCCTCGCTTTTGCCATTTAAAGGAGACAGCGGTATGGGACAACTTATTGACGGCGTATGGCACGATACCTGGTACGACACCAAATCGACGGGAGGCCGCTTCCAGCGTTCCGTTTCTGCCTTTCGCAACTGGCTGACAGCCGATGGCAGTGCCGGCCCTTCTGGTGAAGGCGGTTTCGCGGCGGAAAAAGACCGCTACCATCTTTATGTTTCCCTCGCCTGTCCCTGGGCGCACCGTACGCTGATGATGCGCACACTGAAAGGGCTGGAGTCTTTCCTGCCCGTGTCGGTGGTCAACCCGCTGATGCTGGAAAATGGCTGGACCTTTGCTGATGATTTCCCGGCAGCCACCGGCGATTCACTGTATCAGCACGAATTCCTCTATCAGCTCTATTTGCACGCCGATCCGCACTACACAGGACGCGTAACAGTGCCCGTATTATGGGACAAGAAAAACCACACCATTGTCAGCAACGAATCGGCAGAAATCATCCGCATGTTCAATACCGCGTTTGATGCGCAGGGCGCGCATGCCGGTGATTATTATCCACCTGCGTTGCGCCCACAGATCGACGAACTGAATAGCTGGATCTACGACAGCGTCAATAACGGTGTTTATAAAGCCGGTTTTGCCACCAGCCAGCAGGCCTATGATGAAGCGGTAGAGAAAGTGTTTGAATCTCTTGCCCGCCTGGATCAAATTCTGGGGCAGCATCGCTACCTGACAGGTAACCAGCTAACGGAAGCCGATATTCGTCTGTGGACGACGCTTGTGCGTTTCGACCCGGTTTATGTCACCCACTTTAAGTGCGATAAACACCGAATCAGTGATTATCTTAACCTGTACGGTTTCCTGCGCGATATTTATCAACTGCCGGGCATCGCTGAGACGGTAGATTTTAGCCATATCCGTACCCATTACTATTGCAGCCATAAAACCATCAACCCGACGGGCATTATCTCCATTGGGCCATGGCAGGATCTTAATGAGCCGCACGGCCGCGATATGCGCTTTGCGTAGCTCCTCTTCCGGGCGCCGGACAGGCGCCTGAAAATTTTCCCCGCAGGGTATTTTTGCCGTCTATTCTTACAATGATCACCGCGAAAACAACGAATTGAACGTTAATCGAGGGTGTTAAATGGACTGGTATTTTAAAGTACTTAGCAATTACCGCGTATTTGACGGTCGCGCGCACCGCCGCGAGTTCTGGCTGTTTATGCTGGTCAACATCATTTTCTCAGGGGTGTTGATGACCGTGGACAAAATGCTGAACTGGCAGCATTTCGCGGGCATTGGCGTCTTAAGCCTGATTTACGACCTGCTGGTTTTCCTGCCCTTTTTCGCCGTCCAGTCCCGCCGCTTGCACGACATCGACCGCTCAGCCAGATGGCTGCTGCTGTGGTTTATTCCGCTACTGGGATGGCTGATGTTGCTGGCGTTCTGGAGCCAGCCGGGAACGCCTGCGGAAAACCGCTTCGGGCCGCTGCCCAAAGCGATGCTTTAAAACCCGCAGGATTATTTACCGGAGAACAGCCTGGGAATTTCGCGCAGGCACCAGGCTTTTGCTTCACCCATGCTGTCACGCCGCCAGGCCATGATGATATCCACTTCGCTGGTATATTCCGGGCTGACCACCCGCAGACGCCCTTCTGCGATATCCTGCTCTACCAGTGGATAAGGCATGGTCGCCACGCCCAACCCTGCCAGCAGCGCCTGACGTTTATCTTCGATGGTACTGACGGTCAGACGAGGCTGTTTGTCCAGCAGCTGTACGGTGAGTACCGGGCGCTCACGGGCGGTATCCGCCACGGCCACACCGCGATATTTGACACGCGTAACCTCGGACAACGGCTCAGGCTCCTGGTGAATAGGATGATCCGGAGCGGCCACATACACATTCAGCACTTTGTAGAGCTTGCGTGAGTTGATCTCCGAAGAGGAGCGGAAGTGCATATCCGGCGCAATCACAATATCTGCGCGCCCCTGCTCCAGCCGTTCCCATGCGCCAGCCAGTACCTCGGTGATGATTGAAAGCTGGGTATTCGCCTTATTAGCCAGTTTTTCAACCAACGGAAAGATTTCATGCGTGGGCACCAGCGCTTCGGTGACCAGCGTTAAATGCGTCTCCCAGCCCCGCGCCAGCGCCTCGGCATCGGTGGTAAGTTTATCTGCCGCTTCCAACAGCACACGTCCGCGCTCAAGCAGCATTCGACCAACATTGGTGAACTTTGTGCGGTGACCGGAACGGTCAAACAGCACCACATCCAGCTCTTCTTCCAGTTTCTGCATGGTGTAACTAAGTGCTGAGGGTACGCGCCCCAGCTCATCTGCCGCCGCAGCGAAGCTACCGCGTCGGTCAATTGCATCCATTACGCGTAACGCTTCGAGCGTAAGTGCCCTGTCTTTCGCCATTTTTTGTTCTCATTCAGGAAATTTGAACATACCGGGCAGAATATCTGGCTAACAATGAAGCGTCCATACCTTTACCATTGTTTTAGTGTAAAGAGAGGTCAAGAATCATGATTATTACCAGAACAGCCAAACAATGCGGTCAAGCCGACTTCGGCTGGCTCCAGGCCCGCTACACCTTTTCCTTTGGACATTATTTTGACCCGAAACTTTTGGGCTACGCCTCCTTACGCGTTTTGAACCAGGAGGTGCTCGCACCTGGCGCATCATTCCAGCCGCGAACCTACCCTAAAGTGGACATTTTAAATCTTATCCTGGAAGGTGAAGCAGAATACCGCGACAGCGAAGGCAACCATGTGCAGGCGAAAGCGGGCGAGGCATTACTTATCGCCACCCAGCCTGGCATTAGCTACAGCGAACATAATCTGAGTAAAGATAAACCGCTGACCAGAATGCAGTTATGGCTGGATGCCTGCCCGGAACGGGAAAATTCTGCGCTGCAAAAAATCGCAATCCATGACAGGGCCCGCCAGTTAATCGCCTCCCCGGATGGCAGCCAGGAAAGTCTGCAACTGCGCCAGCAGGTATGGTTGCACCATATTGAGCTGGCGAAAGGTGAAGAGCTTAATTTTCAGTTACATGGACCACGGGCTTATCTGCAATCCATTCATGGAACCGTGCATGCCGTCAGCCCATGTGAAGCGAAAGAAGCCCTGACCTGTGGCGACGGCGCTTTTATTCGTGATGAGGCTAACATAACGCTGGTCGCCGATACGCCACTTCGCGCTTTGCTGATAGATTTACCCGTGTGACAGCTGTTTTACGGAGCGAATCTGTGAGTAAAAAAATCGTTCGAAAGAACAAAGCGCCAGAGAGCGTGGTAACACTGCAACCGACAGCCGAAGCGTCCGTTTCCGCCTTTGGTTATGATGAGATGTTGACCGAGCTCGAAGCCATTGTCGCCGATGCGGCAACCCGGCTGGCGGAAGAAGACGAAGCGGCATAACATCAACCCCGGTTAATGACCGGGGTTTTGTTTTGCTTTTATTCGTCGTCCAGCAACGATGTGCCGTATGAGTTGTCTACCGTGCACAACCAGCGGCCGTCGGGTTCAGCGCGAAACACGTACGTCGCACGGCGGGTAGTTTCGACAGTGCCACCTTGTCCATCCGGGTAACGTAGCCGCGTTTCCATGACAACCAGCGCGTTCCCTGCCCCTTCGACGACCTGTATCTCTCCCTGTTCAACCTCAAGACTGCCCTGGAAGTAGTCAGCAATGGCTATAAACGCTTTGCGGATATTGTCCTTGCCCCTGGCTATCATGCCGGGTTTGATCACCAGCGCGGCATCCTCTGCGTAGTACGTCATCAGAGTGTCGTAATCTTTCTCTGATATCGCCTTATCGCAGGCTTCAATGATGTGTCGCAGTGGGTGTGAGCTCATAACGCAGGTCCCTTGGGTTGCACTTAGGCTCAGTAGAGCATCGTCAGCAGGAGATGTAACGCCTGGTTATACGAAGCTACTGAAAATGGGGGGCGGTGCGGTACGTTCCCCTCACCCCAACCCTTGTATGTTTAAAGTCACTTCAGTTACCCGCCACCAGGCGGGTACACTGCTACCGTGTTTG
>NZ_CBFFRJ010000044.1:0-36518 GCF_965644225.1 Phytobacter sp. V91
TTGGGCGGCTCATGGTTTGTCGGCGCCTTTGAGGCGCTCACCCTAAAGCCTCCGGCTCTGCCGGAGGATACTTACTAAGCGTGGGTTAAATTGGTTAAAATTCTCGCAAATAATTCCGGATGCAAAATGGCAGATGTTCATCCGCTCACGGATGGGATATTTCAGGCTAATAACTTTTTACCTCATGGATAATCACGCATGCAGCGCTGTTCTCGCAGGTGATGTGCGCTGGAAACTACTATTATTTAGAGTAAATCAACCATATTAAGGTATTTAGGATGATTCCTAATACACGATAGTAATTATCTGCTACTACAATAGGATTTGTATAAAAGCGTTTAAATTCAGTGCCGTATATAATTTACATGCGTGATTGTTGCACTTTGTTTAGTGCTCTGAATCACTTTTTGTCTTTAGGTTAAATTCTTTGTTGAGAATTATCTTAAATTGATAAAAAATCGATTATTCATTTTTCAAGTGGTCGGAGATCATATTGAATTGAATAATCTGGTCTGTAATATTACGTCTCGCCGGATATTAAGGTCATGTTGATTGCTGCCATGCTTGTGCATCGGCTCGTGCGGTAGCTATGCCCAAAATTAATACTTTAGGGAGACTGCATGATAATGGGTGGGATGATTTTGAATGATTGAAACACTTCTTTCCTGAACGTTCCAAATCCACACAGTAATATATTTGCAATGGAAAAATACGCTTATGAAAATGCGAAATGTATTAGCACTTCTTTTTGTCTTTGCGCTCTCCGCCTGTAAAGCTCCGCCCCCGCCAGCGCCTACGGATGACACCCTGGTGACCAGTGAAGTAAATGGCGTGACCTTAACGCACCGTTATGCCGTAAAAGCGCCAACAGAATTCACGCCGATTAACGAAAACTACCGCGCACTCTATCCGGCCTCGCTGATGAGTCAGCCGGACTACGGCGGAAAACTGGTTCGCCAGCTGGAAAACGGCAAAACCTACGTGGTGCTGGGACAGGTGGAGCACTTCTGGATGGCACTGGCAGAAGAGGGACAGGAAGAGTTGATCGGTTATGTCCCGATGCGTGCGGTGGTGAAAAGCGCATTGTACGAAGAGACCGTACGTAAACAGACGCCGCGCCTCAAGCCCCGGCAGAAACAGACGTGCGTAAACGTCGACGGCAGCAGCAAAGCCTGTAAAAACAAAACATCAGGCACCTGGATACTTGATTAATTCGCCATTAAAAGCGATGACAAATATGAACAATCCTAGGCTTATACGCCAGAGCTTACTGGCGTTTTTCCTTGCGCTGACCACCCTGGTCAGCGGTTGTAAATCGACTCCACATAGCGTACCAACCGGCTACTCCCTTCACTTTCGGGCGAATCCACAGGTTAACGGATCTGCGCCGCTTAAGGTCAGGGTTCTGCTGTTGAAATCTGACGCTGCCTTTATGTCGGCGGATTTCTGGTCGCTACAAAACAACGCGGAAAGTGTGGCAGGCGCCAATCTGCTCAACAGTGATGCCTTTTTCCTGATGCCCGGACAACTGACCAAAACCCTGAGCGGGCAGACGCCTGCCGAGGCGCGCTACTTTGGCGTAATGGCGGAATATCAGGCGCTGGATGGCAAAAAATGGCGTATCTCGATCCCACTTCCCGTGCAGGGCGAAACCCCTTTTTACATGTTCTGGAAATCGTCGGCAGACACGCTTGAAGCCGACATTATCCTCGACGTAAACGGTGTTCGCGTCGTTTCCAGATAGCGCCAGTTTCAACAGGAAAAAAGAATGAACAAAGCAGAAAAGGTCGTCTGGACTGAAGGTATGTTTCTGCGTCCTCATCACTTCCAGCGTGCTGAAAGCCACCTCGAAAACCATATCCGGGAGTGGGGGATGCTCCAGCGTCCTTACCTGTGGGGGTTTCTCGATCTCGAACTCGATGAGGCGATGCTGCGCCAGGGCAGTATTGCTCTGAGTTACGCCAGCGGACTGTTGCCGGACGGCACGTTTTTCTCTTTTCACGATCCACGCTATGCGCCGACGCCACTGGCTCTCCCGGACAATCTTACCCATGAGCGGGTGGTGCTTGCGCTTCCGGCCCGGCGGGGCGGGCGTGATGAGGTGATTTTCAGTGAAGAGAAAGACTCACTGGCGCGCTACGTCACCTTTGAGCAGGAGGTGGATGACGACAACGCCATGTCGATTGGCCCGGCCGCACTCCAGTTTGGCCGCTTGCGCCTGAAACTGATGCTGGAAAAAGATCTCAGCGCCGAGTGGACCGCGATGGGCGTGGCGCAGGTGCTTGAAAAACGCAATGATAACCATCTTCGTCAGGATGGCAGCTACATTCCGCCGATGCTCAATGCCACCAATCATCCATCGCTGTACGCCATGATGAATGACCTGCAAAGCCTGCTGGTGCAACGCAGCCAGCAACTGGCCCAGCGTCTGCGCCAGCCCGGGCGCTTTAATACCTCAGAGATGGTGGAGTTTTCGCTACTGGCATTGATTAACCACCATGTTGGACTGATTGCCCATCAGAAAACGCTGCCGCTGCTGCACCCGGAAGATCTCTGGCGCGAGTGGCTCTCCTTTGCCACTGAGCTGTCAACCTGGACGGCGGCCCGCGCGCCTCAGGATGTGTTGCCCGTCTACGACCATGACAATCTGGCCGAGTGTTTTGCCCGGCTGGTGATGATGCTGCGACAGGGACTGTCGCTGGTGATGGAAGAACATGCCATCCAGCTACCGCTTACGGAACGCACCCACGGCCTCAACGTTGCCACTTTGCCGACGACCAGTATGGCCCGCGAGTTCGGCTTTGTGCTGGCGGTTAAAGCCAGTGTCCCAGGCGAGGTGCTACAAACCCACTTCCCGGCGCAAATGAAGGTCGCCCCGGTCAGCAAAATACGCGACCTGGTACAACTGCAACTGCCCGGAATGGTGCTGCGCGCCATGCCAGTGGCGCCGCCGCAAATCCCCTGGCATGCGGGCTACAACTATTTCGAGCTTGAAAAGGGCGGGGAGCTATGGGGCGAGATGGAAAAATCAGGGGCATTCGCGCTGCATCTGGCCGGTGAGTTTCCGGGGTTAAACATGGAGTTTTGGGCCATCCGTCAACAGAGTGAACAATAGCGAGCGCAGATATGCAGGAACAGACTTTCAATGGCAGTGACGCCACCGCAGCCGCAGGTGGTCAGAATCCGCTGGTGGTTGCCGCGAACCCGCTACTCAACGCCATCCCACAGATCCGCCACTCGGTTTCCCATAATGATCAGGCGGGATTGCGTCAGCAGTTGATCGACGAAATTCGCCGCTTCGAAGTGCGCTGTCAGCAATCGGGCCTGACTTACGAAGTGATCGTCGGAGCCCGTTACTGCCTGTGTACCGCGCTGGACGAAGCGGCCGCATTGACTCCCTGGGGCAGTCGCGGCGTCTGGTCAGGTAGCGGCCTTTTGGTGACGTTTCACAACGAAACCTGGGGCGGCGAGAAATTCTTTCAGCTGCTCGCCCGGCTTTCTCAAAACCCGCGTGAGCACCTGGTACTGCTGGAACTGATCAATTACTGCCTGCTGTTGGGGTTTGAAGGGCGTTATCGGGTCATGGATAACGGACGCACGCAGCTGGAGACCATCAAACAGCGTCTCTGGCAGATGATCCGCGGCGTGCGGGGCAACTATCCGCCGCCGCTGTCGCCGCACCCGGAAGACAGGCCGGTACTGCGCAAACTCTGGCGTCCGGTGATCCCGCTGTGGGCCTGCGTCGCGCTGGCCGGGTTTCTCGCCTGCCTGTTCTACATCGCCCTTAACTGGCGACTGGGCGACGGCACCAGCCCGGTGCTGGCGAAGATTTATCAGACAACGTTACCGGAAACCACCATCGCGCAACCCGCTCCTGCATTACCCCCGGTGCTCAATTTGCGTGAATTCCTCAAACCGGAAATCAGCGCCGGTCTGGTGGCTGTTCGCGATGGCGCGGATCGCAGCGTGGTGACCTTAAAAGGTGACGGCCTCTTTGCTTCAGGTTCCACCGTGGCCCGCGACTCCTATGCCCCGGTCATCGACCGGGTGGCGCAGGCGATGGACAGCGTCAGTGGCAAAATACTGGTGGTTGGCTACAGCGATAACGTCCCCATCCGCAGCGCGCGTTTTGCCTCAAACTACGAGCTGTCGCTGGAGCGCGCCCGTTCCGTGCAATCACTGCTGCAAAAACAGCTCGCACAACCGGCGCGGGTTAAAGCCGAAGGGCGAGGGGAGATGAACCCCGTTGCGCCGAACAATACGGCAGAAGATCGCGCCCGCAACCGCCGGGTGGAAATAACGTTGCTGGTCTCGCCGGACAACACGGCAAACGAACTGAACGGATTGCCACAGGGAAACTAAGGATGATGAGACTGCTTTCTATTCTGACTAACCGCATTTTGTGGGGTTTTCTTGGCATGACGGCGTTAGCCGCGGTTATCTGGATGATAGGCCCGCTGCTCTCTGTCGTTGACTCCCGCCCGCTGGAGTCGGAACAAAACCGCATCATTACCATCGCCGTGATGTACTTCATCTGGATGCAAAGTCACATTGTGCCGCGGCTGTACAATGCCTGGCTCAACCGCAAGCTGATGGATAACCTGAAAAGCGACAACGCGGCAGCCCAGCCATCAAACAATCAGCGGCTGAATAATGAAGAACAGATTTTAAACGACAGGTTTGAAGAGGCGTCGCAGATCCTTAAAAAGGCCCACTTTAACCAGTCGGGACAGCGCGGCGGGCAATGGACGCAACGCTTTGGCACCCAGTATCTGTATCAACTGCCATGGTATGTGATGATTGGCGCGCCGGGGGCGGGGAAAACCACGGCGCTGGTGAATTCCGGACTGCAATTTCCGCTGGCGGACAAATTTGGTAAGACGGCGCTGCGAGGCATCGGCGGCACCCGCGACTGCGACTGGTGGTTTACCAATGAAGCGGTATTACTCGACACCGCCGGGCGCTACACCACCCAGCAAAGCGAACAGGCCCAGGACGCCGGTGAATGGCTGAAATTTCTTGGCCTGCTGCAAAAATACCGTCGTCGCCAGCCCATAAACGGGGTGATCGTTACCGTCAGCATCACGGATCTGCTGACCCAGTCGGCCGAAGCTTCCCGCGAGCAGGCGCAAAACCTGCGTCAGCGCTTAACCGAACTGCATGAACAACTGGGCATCCGCTTTCCGGTCTACGTACTGGTCACGAAAGCGGATCTGCTCAAAGGCTTTCGCCCGTGGTTCGCCGGGTTTGATAAAGCCCAGCGGGATCAGATCTGGGGCTTCACCTTCCCCTGGGAGGAGAGCAAACAGGCCGGATTTGATCTCCATGGTCGCTTTATGCAGGAGTTCGCCCTGCTGCAACAGCGCCTCGATGCAGCCCTGCCGGATATCCTGCTCAAAGAGAGCGATGCGCTGGCCAGGGCTGAGTGTTATCTCTTTCCGCAAGAATTTGCCGCCCTGCGGCCGCTGCTTGCCGACTATCTGCAAACGCTGTTTGCCCACTCTGACTTTGAGACGGCGTTTTCCCCGCGCGGTATCTATCTGGCCAGCGGCACCCAGGAAGGGCGGCCTTTTGACCGGGTGATGGGCGAGCTGGCCCGTTCATTATCTCTGCCGCAGGCTAACGACGGCGATAACTGGGACACGGTGAGTAAAAACGATCCCGTGCCGGGCAACAAAGGTCAAAGCTACTTTATTAAGAACTTACTGCAAAACGTCATTTTCCAGGAAGCCGGAATAGCCGGGCAAAACCGCTGGTGGGAAATGCGTAACCGGGCGGTTATCTGGGCGGGCTATGCCGCACTGCTGGCGTTGCTTGTGGTGATGGGCGGACTCTGGCTCACCAGCTACGGCAACAACCGGGATTATCTTGCCGAAGTGGACGCCAAAGTGCCTGGCATCAGCGGGCAGGTAAAAGCCCTGCGCAATCGCCCGCAGGGGGATATCTTCGCACTGCTGCCGCTGCTCGACAGCCTTAGCGCACTGCCGCGCAGTGAACACTTTGATGTTAACCAGCCCCCGCTAACCCGCCGGATGGGATTGTACCGGGGCGATGATGTGGCTGATGCCTCACAGACTTTGTATCAGAAAGCCCTGCAACAACTGCTTTTGCCGGATGTGGCAACCCGCATTACCCAGTGGCTGCGCAGCGATGATGGCCGGGACGTGGAATACAGCTACGAGGCGTTGAAAGCTTATCAGATGCTCTACCAGCCGCAGCATTACGACGGCAAATTCCTCCATGCGTGGGTGATGTTAAACCTGGCGCGCAATCTGCCGCCGAACATGACCAAAGCGCAACTGCAGCGGATGGCATGGCATCTGACGCAGCTTCTGGAAACCCAAATCCAGTCGTCACCTTATGCCAAAGATGAAGCGCTGGTGGCCCGCGAACAGGCGCTTATCAACCAGCAACCGCTGGCGGCCCGTGTCTATGGTCGTCTGAAACGCCTGCTTTCGGTGGATGAAAATCTTAAACCGGTGTCGCTGGCCAGCCTGGGCGGGCCGCAAAGCGAACTGGTGTTCTCACGTAAAAGCGGCGCCTCACTGAGTGACGGCGTTCCCGGACTCTTTACTCCGGACGGTTACTGGCAGCATGTTGACGCACAAATCGGCCCGGTGACGAAAGCCCTGCATAGCGATGACCAGTGGGTGCTGGGCAGCTCGCTTTCCCAGGCGTCGCAGGAGACCGATAACGCCGTGCGCCAGCTTTACGCCAGCGACTTTATCCGCAAGTGGGATGCCTTTTTAGGCGATATCCAGCTTAACAACAGCGCCAGCCTGACCCAGCGCATCAACACCGCGCGTCTGCTTTCCGGCAATACCTCACCGCTACGCCAGCTGGTGGTTAACCTTAGTCAGGTACTGACGCTGACTCGCGATCTGCCGCAGGAGGGGGAGAAAAAAGCGCCTGAAACCAGCGCCACCAGCCGGACGCTGGATGCGCTCTTTGGCGGGCATGATGCGTCAGGCGCCGCGCCGACGGTGGCCGCTAATCAGTCGCCGGAACAGCGGGTCACCGAACATTACGCCCCGATTATCGATCTGGCGCAACCGCTGGAAAAAGGCGGTAAAGCGCTGATGATTGATGACTTTCTTAAAGCGGTGGATGAGCTTTATCGCTATCTGACGGCGGTTCAGGATGCCGCCAACAGCGGGATGCCGCCTCCGGGCAGCGACGCGATAAGTCGTTTGCAGGCCAGCGCCGGGCGCTTACCGGGCGGGCTGCAATCCATGTTCAGCAACATGGCGGTGGGGGCAAGCAGCGATACGCAGCGCCGGGAGCTGGACAATGTTCGCAAGCGCATCAGCGTGGAAGTGGGGAGTTTTTGCCGTCAGGCTATCGCCGGGCGTTATCCGCTGGTGCGCTCTGCGAGCAGTGAAGTGACGCCGGACGATCTGGCCCGCATGTTTGCGCCGGGTACGGGATTAATGGACAGCTTCTTCCGCGACAATCTGACCAGTAAAGTGGACACCACCCAGTCACCCTGGCGCTTTACACCGGGGATCGACGGTAAAACGTTACCCGGCAGCGAAGGGTTGCTGGCCCCTTTCCAGCAGGCGCAATCCATCAGCGATGCCTTCTTTGCCAACGGCAGCACCACGCCGTCATTTCGCACCACCGTGCGCACCGTGCAGATGGATAACGCGATCCTCAACTTAACCCTCGATGTGGACGGGCAAATTCTGCGTTACAGCCACGGGCCGCAGGCGGTGCAGGTGATCAACTGGCCAGGGCCAGGGGGCACTAATCAGGTGCGCATGCAGCTGGGGCTGACCAACGGCACCACCTCGACGCTGGTTAGTAACGGCGCCTGGGCACTGAACCGCTTTGTCGACAAAGCGCGGGTGAGTGCCGGCAGCAGCAACCTGGCGCGGCAGGCCACATTCAATGTCGATGGTCATCAGGTGACTCTGGAATTTATCCCTGGCAGCATTCGCAACCCGTTTCAGCTTCCGCGTTTCGCGTGTCCTTAACTGCAAGGAAAGCCGAATGACAACAATCCCCGCTTTAAGCTGGTATGGAAAATTACCCAGTGCCGGTGATTTCCTCCAGCGCCGCTTCCCTGATGCCCTGCAACGTCAGTGGTCCCACTGGTTTCAACTGGGGCTGCTGAACTGGCAGAAAGAGCTGGACAGTGCGCCGGAGCGAAAGTTTGGCAACGCGCCGGTGTGGAATTTTGTGGTGCCGCCGATGCTCGGTGGGCAGCAGGTGCAGATGGGCTGTTTATTGCCCGGTCGCGACAGCGTCGGGCGTCAGTACCCGGTGTGCGCTCTGCTGGCGATAACGCCGCTGGAGTGGTCGCCGCGTCAACTTGCGCAGTCCGGCGACTGGTATCAGCAACTGGGGCGCACGCTGCTGCATGGGGTAAAAAATAGCTACTCCCCCGAACAGCTCGACCAGGCTCTGCTGTCGATTGTCGCGCTACAACCGGTGGAGCCGGAAAGTCGCTCAGAAATTCTGGACGTGCTCGGGTATGAAGGCGACAGGGAATCGACGCTGGGCTGGAGACAGGCCGCAGAGTGCTTCGACCCGCAGCGGCAGACCAGCTTCTGGTGGACCAATCGCTGCGACGGTTATCCGCTCTATACCCATGTGCACAGCGGTAATTTTACCGGCCAGTTGTTTACGTTGTTGTTCGATCCGGCCGGGGGCGCGCGACCGGGCCGTCATGGCTTATACCCGCCGATGTTTGAATAAGTGAGCCTGAAGATGACACTTGAAACCTTACTCGCGCCGGTGACCCCGGCGTTGCCCTGCGGCGAAAATCTGGAATATGACGCTGAATTCCAGGCGCTGGAGCAGGCAAGCCAGGGTAAAGCCGAGCAGCAGTTTGGCAGCACCATTATTCCGGCTGAACCTGCGGACTGGAACCGGGTTGAGAAGCTGGCCTGCACACTGCTGACCCGAACCAAAGATCTGCGGGTGATGGTGGCCCTGACCCATGCCTGGACGCGTCGTCAGGGGCTGGAGGGCTACGCCAACGGGCTCTCACTTATCGGCCAGGCGCTGGCGCTTTACTGGGATGATCTCTGGCCGGCGCTGACGGAAAACGGCGAGCACGATCCTTTTTACCGGATTAATGCGCTGGCGGGGCTAGGGGACAAATCTGCGCTCACCGCCACCCTGCGCCAGAGCATATTGCTGCGCAGCAACGGCGATGAGCTGAGCGTTCGCGATGCCCAGGCGCTGCTCGATGGCAGCAAAACAGAGTGTGCGGGTTTCCCGGGCGGCCGGGCGCGTCTGGTGGATGAGCTGGCACGCGCCGCGCAGGACGGGGCTGGCATCATGCGGCAAATCGAAGGGCGTCTGCACACCATCCGCAGCTGGCTGGTGGAAAAACTGAGCGAAAGTGGGGCACCTGAAATGGAACAACTGCTGAAAACCGCGACCATCATCAACCACGCCGCCCGCCCCCTTCAGGACGCCGCGACGCAACCGGCAGGCTCAGACACGCCAGTGCAACCAGCCCCGCAGGCACCTCAGCAGGGGGACTGGCGGCATCTTGAGATAACCAGCCGGGCGGACGCTCAGTTGATGCTGGAAAAGGTGAAGTACTACTTCTCACAACACGAACCCAGCCACCCCGCGCCGTTGATGATTGACCGGGTTCAGCGGCTGATTGAACAGGATTTTATGGCGATTATTCGCGACCTTGCCCCGGATGGCGTACAGCAACTGGAAAACATTTTTGGGCATCACTCATAACCTTTGACAACCGGGTGCATCAGCCCCGATAGCGTCACCGCGCATCTTCGATGGAGAACATCATGGCAACGAGTAACAGTGGACAAAAGTTTATCGCGCGTAACCGCGCGCCACGCGTACAGATTGAATACGACGTGGAAGTATATGGCGCGGAGCGCAAAATCCAGCTTCCCTTTGTGATGGGGGTGATGGCGGATCTGGTGGGTAAACCGGTTGATAATCTGCCGTCGGTTGATGAGCGCAAATTCCTCGACATCGACGTGGACAACTTCGATGAGCGCATGAAAGCGCTAAAACCCCGGGTGGCATTGCAGGTGGATAACACCCTGACCGGCGAGGGCAAGCTGAATGTCGATCTGACTTTCGACAGCATGGAGGATTTCCTCCCGGATGCGGTGGCCCGCAAGGTCGAACCGCTCAATGCTCTGCTGGAGGCCCGCACGCAGCTCTCCAATCTGCTGACCTATATGGACGGCAAGAACGGCGCAGAGGAGCTGATTGCCAAAATTCTCAAAGATCCGACATTGCTGAAATCCCTGAGCCAGTTGCCTGAGACCCGCGAGGGTGAACAGGGTAAAGAGGAGTAAATCATGAGCAATCCAACCCAACAGCAAGATCTACAGCGTGAAGCGGTCTTCAGCCAGGATGAATTCAGCGCCCTGCTGAATAAAGAGTTCCGCCCAAAAACGGAACAGGCGCGTTCCGCCGTTGAAACTGCGGTACAGACCCTGGCCCAGCAGGCGCTGGCGAACACCCTAACCTTCTCCTCGGACACATACCGGACCATCCAGAATCTGATTGCCGGGATCGATGAAAAACTCTCCCAGCAGATTAACGAAATTCTGCATCATGACGAATTTCAAAAGCTGGAAAGCGCCTGGCGCGGCCTGAACTATCTGGTCAATAACACCGAAACCGACGAAATGCTGAAAATTCGTTTTATGAGCATTTCGAAGCCGGAGCTGGGGCGGATGCTGAAACGCTACAAAGGCGTTGGCTGGGATCAAAGCCCGATCTTCAAAAAAATCTACGAAGAAGAGTACGGCCAGTTCGGCGGCGAACCCTTCGGTTGCCTGGTGGGGGACTACTACTTCGACCACAGCCCGCAGGATGTGGAGCTGCTTGGGGAAATGGCGCGCATTGGCGCTGCGGCACACTGCCCGTTTATCACCGGTACCGCGCCGAGCGTGATGCAGATGGAGTCCTGGCAGGAGCTGGCGAACCCGCGCGATCTGACCAAAATCTTCCAGAACACCGAATATGCCGCATGGCGTTCGCTGCGCGAATCGGAAGATGCCCGCTACCTTGGGCTGGTGATGCCACGTTTTCTCTCTCGCCTGCCGTATGGCATTCGCACCAACCCGGTGGACAGCTTCGACTTTGAAGAAGAGACCGATGGCGCCAACCACAGCAACTACGCATGGGCGAATGCGGCCTATGCGATGGCGACCAATATCAATCGCTCTTTTAAAGAGTTTGGCTGGTGCACCTCCATTCGCGGCGTGGAATCGGGCGGGGCGGTTGAAAATCTGCCGTGCCATACCTTCCCCAGCGACGATGGCGGCGTGGACATGAAGTGCCCGACGGAGATCGCCATCAGCGACCGTCGCGAAGCCGAACTGGCAAAAAATGGCTTTATGCCGCTGATCCACCGTAAAAACTCTGACTTCGCGGCCTTTATTGGCGCGCAGTCGCTGCAAAAACCGACCGAGTATCTTGACGCGGACGCCACCGCTAACGCGCGTCTGGCTTCACGTCTGCCGTATCTCTTCGCCTGCTGCCGTTTTGCCCACTATCTGAAGTGCATTGTGCGCGACAAGATTGGCTCCTTCCGCGAACGCGACGAGATGGAGCGCTGGCTGAATGACTGGGTGATGAACTACGTGGACGGTGACCCGGCAAACTCCTCCCAGGAGACCAAAGCGCGTAAACCGCTGGCCGCCGCCGAAGTACAGGTGCAGGAAATCGAGGATAACCCCGGTTACTACACGGCCAAATTCTTCCTGCGCCCGCACTACCAGCTCGAAGGGCTGACCGTCTCCCTGCGACTGGTCTCAAAACTGCCGTCGCTGAAAACTAAAGAGGCATAAAGGCATGTGCCGGGTGGCGAAATACCGCCCGGTCAATTGAAAACGGGTAATGGGAATGTATCATTTTTCAATACAGTACCAGGGATATAACGATGATCGCCAGACCTTCTTTCGTAATGCTTCGGGGCTCCGCAGCTAAAATATATGACCCTAATCCGGTTTATTTTTGGCAATTGCCATGAAGTTTATAACAATATTGTTGATGTTAATGCGTACAGACGCAATGGAATCTGACGTATCAACATTATTTAAGTTTGTTGTACATCCGACGGACAAGCAGTAACAGGCCGCTGACCACCAGAAGAAACAAAACTTTTCCTGTTATTGCACCGGTCGTCCAGGCATTAAATGACTCATACTTGAGAACCAGCCAGAATGAGGTCAGGATATCGACGAGCGTATAGACGCCGGCAAAAAGTAAAATAAATGCCACTATCAGCGCGAGAGCTTTTTTCATTTTTAATCCTTAAATTTGCAAGGTCAGAAAGTGAAAAGATAGTAGCACGTGAAGAGCCTGGATAAATCAGCGATAAGAAACACTTCTACCGCATTGCTCATTGCTAAGGAGAATACGATTGAAAACGCGAGCCAGACATTCATCACTATTGTTAGTTATCACCCTGGTAACCATGTTGACGCCCGTGCTGAGCGTGTCAGCTGAATCTATTTCCAACAGCACATTCCCAAAAGATACCAATCTGCTTTGGCCCACCAATGTTAACTTAAGCGGCGAGAAATTTTTTAAAGCATGGCTTTCGGGTGAAGAAAACCCTGAGCGACTGAAAGCAGATTTATACCTGTTGGGGGTGCTTGATTCGACGGAAGGAATAAGCTGGTGCGACTATCAGACGATAAAAATTTTTAGCGCCCACGAAGCTATTTATCGCTACTTTCAAAAATTGCCTCCTGAGCGCTTAAAAGAGCGGGCTTCAAAGCTCATTCTTGAAGCGATGACACAATATCATTCCTGCAAGAAGGGAGCCTGATAATGAAGCCACTCTATGCTCAGCTTAAAAAACATCATTACTCTTCAAATCCTTATCGCCAGGGATTTGTTGACAGCGAATATGTCTACCCGGAAATTGGTTACACGCTGGATGAAATGTTAAAAATGAATCCGGCCTATGAAAATACATGTGCAGTGCGCATGAGCCTTGCACTGCTGAAATGCAATATTACCTTCCAGGGCCGGTTGCCGATAAAAACAGGGCCGTATAAAGGTAAGAAGATTGAAACGGGGGCGAAACTTCTGGCCGATCAGCTTTACCGCCCGGACGTATTTGGCAAAGCGGAATTGTATTCTGATTTACAGGATGCAGCGTTGAAGTTACAGAATCGCAAAGGCGTGATTTACTTTCACCAGATTGTGGATTATGGCGGTGGGCATATTGATATGCTTGAACCTGATAAGGACAATATGTTGCAATGTAACAGCAATTGCTATTTCGATTGCAAGGAAGTCTGGTTCTGGGAGTTGAGTTAATTATCGTGTGGTTCCTGAAATGAAGAAAATGTCTTTCGCAGTGTTGGTTTGTATATCTGTCTCCATTTCTGCACACACATTGCCTGAGGTTTCTTCCTTTTCACCGCAGCAGATATTCAAAAACTGGGTGCAAAGCCGCTGTATCAGCAAAATCACCCAGGATCACGCGTTGATTGAAGATGCTAAAGCCAGCGCCGCAGCATGGCTGGAATATAGCCAGTTACCGGTAGAAGAGTTTCAGAAAGCTGATGTGGTGATTGATACTGAGCTGAAACGGAAAGTCGGCGGTTCAGTTAACAGCTCGTATCGTGTTCTTCAATGCACGCTGATTGCCGAAAGTGAAAGTATTCATAAAATATTTATTGCCAGTCAGAAATAATCATCCATTTTGATTAATTCCCTGTTATCTGCATCGTTCAGGTAACAAAGAATGCTGAATAGCGCAAGTTATTCAGGCTCAGGCAGAGGTAAACATGGCTGATTATTTTTAGCCTCATGCTTTCCTGTTTGCCATATAAGTGCTTTTTCGAAAGCATTAAATTTCAACCACGAAGAGTAGATATTATGGCTATTGATATGTTTCTGAAGGTCGACGGTGTAACGGGTGAATCAAAAGATTCTAACCACACCGGGTGGACGGATATCACCTCCTTTTCATGGGGCGCATCACAACCCGGAAATATGAGTGTTGGCGGTGGCGGCGGTGCCGGTAAAGTCAACTTCAACGACCTTCATATTAATGCACTCATTGATAAAGCAACGACCGCCATTCTGAAACACTGCGCCAGCGGCAAACACTTAACCAAAGTGGAACTTTCCGTCTGTAAAGCCGGTGGTCAACAGGTGGAATATGCCCGTATTACCCTGGAAGAAGTGCTGGTCACTTCCGTGCAATATACCGGTGCCGATAACGGTGATACCGTTGGCGTCACCTATGCATTCCAGGCCGCGAAAGTGAAACAACAGTACTGGGAACAATCCTCTGCCGGTGGTAAAGGTGCAGAAACCAGCGCTGGCTGGAATATTAAAGAGAACAAAGAAGCGTAATCGTGTTGAATTTCTGACGCGCACCCAGGCCAGGGAATATTCCCTGGCCTGAATTCATTACCTCGATAAAGCATAAAAACTGATCTCAGGAATAATATGATGAGTGGACATCAGTTTATCGCACCTGGTTTTTGTATTGTTCAACAGCCTGGTACATTGGACTTTCAGGCCAGACTATTGTTTAATAATATAGCAAGTGCAGAAGCTAGTTATTTTATGAACATCAATAAGGATACCGCCTGGCTTAAACCTGGTCAGATTCTGATTCTTGCAGACCCAAATTCAGATGATAAGGTCATATTAGGGCGGTTATATCGCGCGAAAGAGAAAGTTAATACAGTGATGAATGGTCTGAACAATGAAGAAGCTAATTTCCTTCATCGTAATTTTGAGACGATTGCAGCATTTACGAACTTTATGGATAAATCGATAGGTATTGTAAGTGATAGTGGTGAAAAATACTTTTCGGAAATTGGCAAGAGGCTCAAAGCGATTGAGTTATCATATCAAAATCAATTTAGAACCCAGGGTTCATTGTTAAGTGAGCAATTCTTTGTTTAAAGAAAACGTCTTTTTAGTGAACTAAATAAATTGCTTGGAAAAATATCTAAACTTACATTAGGGTTGGAGCCTAATAATAACTTAAAAAGAGTCTTGGGTCTTTCTAGTCGGGCTATTGCCCACGAATGGACAAGTGCAGGAGTTGGGTCGATCAAGGGATATTCAACGTGGATAGAAAATGCTGCGAAGTCTGCAAGATATATGAAAATGGGGGGGTGGGTTGCTATTGGTTTCTCTGGAGTCAATGCAACCAATAAGGTATACAACTCGTGCACTACTGGACGAGAAAATGAATGCAGTAAAGTCGCAGTAAGAGAATACAGCATTTTTGGAGCAAGTCTTGCCGGTGGCGTGTGGGGGGGGCAAGCCGGTGCAGGTATAGCAACAGGGATTTGTGTTGCTTTGGGAGTTGCAACCGGAGGTGCAGGGGCGTTAGCATGTGCAATTGTTGGCGCTGCGGTTGGTGCTTATGCAGCAAGTGAAGCTACATCATATGGTACAGAAGTTCTCATGGATAAAATTTTATGATCGCTGAAAATATTCTTCTTGGTTTGATGGTGATATTTTTTCTTGCCACTCTTGCTATCAATATTTTCACCGTTAGATTTTTTAAAAAACATGAAAGCAACTACCTTGAAATTATTTCAGAATATCGTAAGCGTGGTTATGATTTAGATGCCTTAACGAACCTCTCTTCATTTTTTGGATCTTTGTTTTGCTACTTTAAGATAATATGGTTCGTCAGGCTCTACAAAAATATTGATATGAAATACACCAGCGAACGTCGTGTCCAGCCAGAGGCTTACGAATTTGTGCAAACTTTACCGCCTAAAGAAATTGAATGGATGCTCAAGCTTCACCGAATGTGTCTGCTCCAGTTTTTTATGCTGACGTTACTCTGCATTGATATTTTAATGTTGTATTTATTAAAGAATATTGGTCTGTCTGTTAGGTAAGGTTTTTGCCCGCAAAGACAATTACTAAAATATGTTTTGGCATAAACTCCTTCTTTTTAAATCGTACTGACTGTACTGGCGCTTTTTATTTTATTAATTATTCTGGCTTTGTTCTCCTGGCGTCATTGCATACATATTTTCTTTAGCACCTGGGTAGCCATTATTTCAATTATCGGAACGCTAATAACTCCAGCAGGAATACGCTATGCGATTCACAATAGTCACCAATAAACCCGGTCATCAACCTGTGCAAAGCCGCTGCGATTTTTATCCGCCGGGTGGCACCATTGGGCGCGGTACCGACAATAATCTGGTGCTGCCAGATAATGACCGGGCTATTTCCCGGTTGCAGGCCATCGTCCATATTGCCGGCAATGGCGAATGCCGCATTACTAACCGTGGCAACGTCACCCGCGTGGTGCTTAATGATATTCCCCTTGAACGCGGCCGCCAGGTGGAATTGCAGGATGGCGATATTCTTGGCATTGATGAATATCGTATTGAAGTCAGCGACCTGATCCTCGATACCCAGCCCGTGAGCCGGATGGCCGCCAACGTGCAGGCCGGGCTGAAACCGGAACCGGCGCCCGTGCAGCAACATGAGAGCGCACCCGCCGCCGTGCCCAGCGAAATCTGGGACAGCCTGATGCAGGAGTTCTCGATTTCAGACAGCATCTCCCGCAACCGGTCAAAGCCGCAGGAAGCGACAGCAGGCAACCCCTTTACGGCGCCTGCTGCGCCTGAGCGTAATCCGGAAGATCCGCTGGCATTGCTTGGTGGGCATGATCCCGTTATTGCCCCGCGTTCAGTGGATACCGATACGTTATTCAACGACGAGGCACTGTTCAAAAACGACAGCATTTTTGCCGATCCAACTCCGTCAACACTGGTGCCGCCCGGCGGGCAATCGGCGCATGAAACGGCCCCTGTCCAGGATGAGCTCGACCCGCTGGCGCTGTTTGGCGGCGTCGGCAGCGGGACGTCTCAGACCCGTAGCGACGATCCCCTTGGTCTGCTCAGCGGCGCTGTACCTTTGACGCATGCTGATGATCTCACGCCTGCACCCGCACCGGTGGTTGAGCCTGTCGCTGAGGCGGCACCAGCACCGGCAGCGGAGCCAGAGATACAGCAAGGAGGGGAGGAGCCAACGGCCAGCGACGGCGTTGAGGGCTATGTCCCCATTACCTTGCCCACGCCGCAAACGGTGCAGCGCGCGGCCGCACAAACGCCAAAAGGGCGTCTGCGTATCGATCCGGTACAAAGCGAAACCACACCCGTTGCAGAAAGCGGCAGCGGCGATGTGCTGAAAGGCGAGCTGCTTGATGCCCTGCTTGAGGGGATGGGGCTTGGCGATATGCAGCCGACACCGCAATTCGATCGGGAAAACATGCGCCAGCTCGGGCAGATGCTGAGCATGTTCTCGCAGGGAACCGTGGCATTGCTCTCTTCGCGCTCGATCCTCAAGCGTGGCGTCAAAGCGGATATGACCATGGTGCTCGACGATGCCAATAACCCGTTCAAACTGCTGCCTTCCGGTAAAACGGTGCTGATGCAGATGTACGGCAACCGGATGCCCGGCTTTATGCCGCCGAGAAAATCAGTGCGTGATGCGCTGATAGATCTTCAGGCGCACCAGTTGGGGATGATCTCCGGGATCCGCGCGATTATCGCCGCCATGTTGCAGTCTTTTAATCCGGAGCTGCTGGAAGAAGAGGCAAAGCGTGACGGCGCAACCACCCGTCCTGGCATGTTCTCCAGTCGCAAAGCGGCCCTGTGGGATTACTTTGTCCGCAGCTACGGCGAAACGGCAGGGGAAATCGATGATGACTTCCACACTCTGTTCGGTGAAGCCTTCCTGCACGCCTACGACATGGAAGTTAACCAGTACAAAGACTCACAAAGCGGATCGGAAGAATCATGAATATCAGCACGGCCTCAATCTCCCGACAGGGCGGGCGTGCCAGCAACCAGGATCAGACGGGCGAAACCATTGGTGAGCGTGCGGCCTGCTTTGTGGTATGCGACGGTATCGCCGGGCTGCCTGGCGGCGACGTGGCGGCGACGCTGGCCCGCAACGCCATCATCACCGGCTTTAATGGCGAAAGACATCTTAATGCGCAGTCCATTCGCCAGTATGTGAACGGCGCTAACCAGGCCATTCGTCGCGAACAAAAAGTTGGCCAGGATAACGCGCGGATGGGCACGACGCTGGTCAGTCTGTTTATCGACCGGGATTTTCATCTGGCCTACTGGGCGCATGCGGGAGACAGCCGCCTGTATCTGTTTCGCCGGGGCTGGCTCTATCACGTCACCACCGACCACAGCCTGGTTCAGCAGATGAAAGATGCCGGGCATCAGACCGATGGCGTCAACAGCAACTTACTCTATTTTGCGCTGGGACTGGGTGACGACGAGCGTGAAGCCAGTTACAGCGACGTGGTGCCCATCGAGGATGGCGACGTTTTTTTACTTTGCACCGACGGCTTCTGGCACGGAGTGAATGAGGACCTGATGAAGCAGTCGCTGCATATGGTCAATACCCCGGATGAGTGGCTGACCTTAATGAATCAAATCCTGCAACGTCATAACGATGACAGCGACGTCCAGCAGGATAACTACAGCGCCGTCGCAGTCTGGGTCGGTGCGCCTCAGGATACGACGCTGCTGCACTCGCTGGATCAGGCGGCGCTTTTTCTCCCTCTTCGTGATTGATACAGACTGACAAGGACTTTTATGAAACGTTGGCTTCCGGGTTTGGCACTTCTGGCGGTGGGCTTCTGCGCCCAGGCAGAGAACTATCGCATTGTGCAATCCCCCTCGCAAAAACTGGATATCTGGATCGACAATATTGCGGATAACTCGCCAAAAAGCTGGTGTACCAGGGAGTTACCGCTGCGCATTGTGGCCAATGGCGACAAGAAAGTGAGCGTGCTGAACAACTTTATGCCCCGCCTCGGCGCGCTGCTGGAAAACCAGTGCGGCACGTTGGCCCAGGTCAACTGGACGATGACTGACAGGCAAAATGTCACCCTGGCGCAAGGGACAGCGCGAAAAGCCAAAGACTGGGCGCCGGAGGTTATTCCGGCGACAGCCGCAGCAACCGCAGCAACAGCTGCAACCACCAGCCCGGCATTAACCTTGCCGGATACCCCGGCGGAGAGCTTATCGCCGGCGGCCAACCGCACGCCATGGCAGGAATTCACCATGCAGGACGGCTGCCATCTGCGCACGTTCTGGCACGGGGGGAACAGCACCAGCGGGTTGTTCATTCCGGCCAAAGAAGACGGTAAATGCGAGAAAGGCGGCTGGCTGAACGGGCGCAGCGAAGTCACCCAGTTGAGCAATGGCCGCGAGACGAAAGTCACCATGACCTTTGTTCATGGCTTCCCGGTCAATGGCCTGAGCAGTAGCGTGGATGCCGACAGGCTGCTTATCACCACCGTTAACAACGAGCGGATGGTGGCCAGTGAAAGCGGCTCAGGCCAGAGCTGGATGCTGCTGCCTTACGATGACAGCCTGAATGCCTGGCAGGCTAACGGCACCATCGCCGTCGAAGTCTCACGAGAGCTCGCCAGTGATGAAAATCGCCTGCGCGCCCGCCTGGATGAAGTGCGTAAGGTCTGGGCACCCTGGTTTGAACCGGGTATCCGTCTCAACATCGTGTTGATTGATGCCCTGCGCCCGCAGCTGCGCGATCCGGCGGTGGGTAAGTATACGTCGGTGAATTAACACCCTTCACCCTAACCCTCTCTCCACCGGGGTGAGGAGATCCCCGATTTTCTCCTTCTATGCACCGGGGTGAGGAGATCCCCTATTTTCTCCCTCTCCCTTGAGGGAGAGGGTCGGGGTGAGGGTAAACAACCACGCCACAGTCCAACACAGGAGCGCTTATGAACACGCTTGACGCACAACTCGCCGGGGATTCCCTGAAGGCAAGCCTTGGCAGCCTGGAAAACCAGATCCGCACGCAGCCGACCAATGCTGACCTGCGCGCGGCTTTCACGCAGCTTCTCTGTCTGGACGGTAACTGGTCGCGAGCCCTCGCTCAGCTTAAAGGCTGGCTGGCGCTGACTCCGCAGGCGCAGCCAACCATCACTCTGCTGGAGCAGGCGATAAGTGGCGAAAAACAGCGCGCGGAGGTGATGGCGGGCCGGGCGCGTCCGGTGATGCCCGCACGACAGTGGCCGTGGCTGGCTGCGATGGTCAATGCCCTGGATCTGTTCGGCGCACAGGCCTGCACTGAACGTATCGTGGCCCTGGAGCAGGCCGATGCCATTCCCGGCGAGCTCACCTTGCAGGATGGCACAAGCCACCGTTTTGACTGGCTGATGGACGGTGACTGCCGCTTTGGCCCGGTCTGCGAAACCCTTATCAATGGTCGCTACTGCTGGTTGCCGTTCAGCGCGATCGCAGAAATGACCTTCCAGGCGCCGGTGAGCGTAACGGACCTTATCTGGCGGCACACCCTGATTCGCCTGCATGACGGCAGCGAGCAGGTCTGTCAGATCCCGGTTCGCTATCCCTTCGAGGCAGGTACGGAAGACCGCTTCCTGCTTTCGCGGACTACCGAATGGCAGCCGTTACCCGGTGAGGATCCGCACTATATGGGGCAGGGGCAGAAAGTCTGGCTCAACGACAGCGCCGAATATCCGCTGCTTACGCTTGCGACACTGCGTTTTACCGAGGTTAAAACGCATGAGTAATCAGACCCACGACGAGAGCGAACTGCTGCACGGCGGCTGGCGGGTGCGACGGGAAAAAGAGACCGTCAGCAGCCGGGACAAAATGCAGCCTTCGTTGCTTGACCGCCTTACTGATGATGCCCCTGAAAAGCGGCAGGAGCCGCGCAACAGTACACTGATTGCCCATGCCGCGCTGCGGCGACACGTGCTGCGCGATCTGCAATGGCTGTTCAACACCATCAACAACGAAGCGCAACACGATCTTAGCGGATGGGATCAGGTACGCCGTTCGGTGGTCAATTTCGGCGTCGCCCCGCTGGCGGGCAAACGTATGTCTGATATCGAATGGCAGGACATCCAGCGCAAGCTCACGCAAGCCATTCTCCATTTTGAGCCGCGTATTTTGCCGCAAGGGCTGTCGGTGCGTTGTATTTCTGATACCCAGTCACTGGATTTACATAACGTGTTGTCCATTGAGATTAAAGGCCGCCTGTGGTGCGTACCTTATCCACTGACCTTTTTGTTTCGTTCGGATGTGGATCTGGAAAACGGCCATTTTGAGTTGAAGGATGTGGGGTAAGCATGGACAGCAAACTGCTCGAATACTACAACCGTGAACTCGCCTGGCTAAGGGAAATGGGCCAGGAGTTCGCCGGACGTTACCCGAAAGTCGCAGGGCGACTGGGGATGAACGGCATGGATGTCGCCGACCCCTATGTGGAACGGTTGATGGAGGGTTTTGCTTTTTTGACCTCCCGGGTTCAGCTCAAAATGGACGCCGAATTTCCCCGTTTCTCCGAACGCTTAATGGAGATGATTGCGCCAAACTATCTGGCGCCCACGCCGTCAATGGCGATTGCCGAGTTCCAGCCCGAGGCGATGAAAGGGGACCTGAGCAAAGGCTTTGTGGTTCCGCGCGGCACCATGATGGACAGCCAGGCGCTGAAGAAAAATGGCGTGACCTGCAGCTACACCACCGCGCACGACGTCACCCTGCTGCCGCTCAGTATCAGTCTGACGGAGCTGGGCGGGGTGCCAGCCGATCTGCCGCTGACCCGCATCAGCGCCGGGCTCAGTGGGGCGGCCAGTGCACTGCGTATCCGCCTGAGTTGTGAAAGCGCGACAAAACTTGCGCATCTTGATTTTGACCGGATTGAGTTTTTCTTAAGCGGCCCGGATATGCAGGCGCTGCAACTGCTGGAACTGCTGATGGCCCACCAGACCGGCGCGCTGGCGCTGATCCCCGGGAGTGAAAACCCGCCGGTGATCCTGGGTGAGGAGGCCCTGCGCCACGAAGGTTTTGATCCTGACCAGGGACTGCTGCCCGGCGACTTACGCAATTTCGATGGCTACCGCTTATTGCAGGAATATTTTGCCTTCCCCTCACGCTTTCTGTTCTTCAGTGTGCAAGGGTTGCGGCAGTTACTGGTGAACTGCGGCGAGGCAAAAGCCTTTGATATCATCATCCTGCTCGATAAAGCCGACCCGCAGCTTGAGCGCGTGGTGGACAAAAGTCACCTTGCGCTGCACTGCACCCCGGTGATTAATCTGTTCAGCAAAGTGGCGGAGCGGCAAAAGCTGCGCGACAACCTGCATGAATACCATCTGGTGGTGGATAACATCCGCCCGCTGGATTACGAAATCTATGCGGTAAACAAAATTTACGCCAGCGTCGATGGACAGCGCGATGATCAGCTGTTTCGCCCTTTCTGGCGCAGTCTGAACCAGGACAACGGCAACTACGGGGCTTACTTTTCCCTGCGCCGGGAGCAACGGGCGCTGTCAGAGCATGCGGAGCGCTACGGCACCCGCACGGGATATATGGGCTCGGAAGTGTTCGCCTCGCTGGTGGATGAACAGCACGCGCCCTGGCAGGATAACCTGCGCTATATCACCGCCGACGTACTCTGCACCAGCCGTGACCTGCCGCTGTTGCTGCAACAGGAGCTGGGGCAGTTTGTGGTTCCCGACTCGCTGCCGGTGAAAAACCCGCGCCTGCGCAAAGGGCCGACGCCCCCGCGCCCGGCGCTGGCGGAAGGACTCAGCACCTGGCAACTGGTCAGCCAGCTACAGATGAATTACCTCAGCCTGATGGACGGAGAAGAGGGCCAGGGCGCGGCGGCGCTGCGCCAGTTGCTTGGCCTCTATACGCGGCTGGCGGAAGCGTCCGTAGCGCGTCAGATTGACGGCGTTCGCGAGTGCATTCTGCAACCGGTGCATCGGCGTGTGCCGGAGCCGGGTCCCATCGTTTTTGCCCGTGGCGTCAGCATTAACCTCACCGTCGATGAACAGGCCTTCTCCGGATTCAGCCCGTGGCTGTTTGGTAGCGTACTGGAGCGGGTCTTTGCCCGCCTGGTGGCGATGAACAGCTTTACGGAGTTCACGCTTAACAGCCTGCAACGCGGGGAGATTGGCTACTGGCCGCCGCGGATGGGTAAGAGGGCGCTGATATGAGTCAGACTAAAAGCCTGCTTGCGCCCGTCAGACGGGTAACCGCCTTACCGGAAGACTTCTGGTCCAGGCTGATGGTCGCCCCCTGGCGCTATGACTTATTCACACTGCTGCGGCGAATTGACGCCCAGGCCGGAGAGCGTTATCCGCTGGGCCGCGCGCCGCTGCCGCGTTTTGAGCCGCTGCGCATCGGGCAAAAACCCTCGCTGGGCTTTGCCCCGGCCACCCTTGCCGGGGTCAGCAAACGGCAGGGCGCGCCGCTGTATGATGTGTCCATCTTAAGTTTTGGCCTGTTTGGCCCCAATGGCCCGCTGCCGGTACATCTGACCGAATATGCCCGCGAGCGAATCGACCACCACCAGGACGACACGCTTACCGCCTTTACCGATCTCTTTCATCATCGCCTGGCGCTACTTTTTTACCGCGCCTGGGCCGATGCGCAGCCCACGGTTTCGCTCGATCGGGCCGATAACCGCCGCTTCGAACAGTATGTGGCCTCACTGATTGGCATGGGCCAGCCGGGGCAGCTCGAAAAAGGCAGCCTCAGCCCGCACGCCCGTTTCGCCGTCGCCGGGCACTTAACCCGCAACGGACGCGATGCGGAGGGGCTGGAGAAAATATTGGCCCACTACTTTGGCGTACCGGTGCATATCAGCGAAAACGTTCCTCAGTGGATGCCGCTTAGTCCGCGTGAGCGCGCGCGTTTGCAGGGTGGACGCCATGCGCCACGGCTGGGGGAGTCGGCTTTTTTGGGGGCGGCGGTGCGCGATGTCAGCCATAAGTTCTGCATCAATGTTGGCCCGCTGGATCTTATGACCTACCGCCAGTTTTTACCTGGTGAAAACGTGGCAAGCCGGGTGCGTGACTGGGTACGACAGTATCTGGGTATCGAGTACAGCTGGTCGCTACGCCTGTTCCTGCAACATGAGGATGTTGCGGGCACGGCGCTGGGGGGCAGCGAACGCCTTGGCTACAGTGCCTGGCTGGGTGCTCAGCCGCAGCCTGTTTCCCGCGGCGATTTGGTTTTCAGCCCGGAGCAGTAAGCTCCGTCAGACGCAATTTCATTCATTCACGGAATCGATCATGTCAGAAATTAGCCGTGCCGTGCTGTTCGGCAAACTGGATACCCTGTTGTTTACCTCGCTGGAAAGCGCCACCGCGTTCTGCAAATTGCGCGGTAACCCGTATGTGGAGCTGGTGCACTGGCTGCATGCCCTGATGCAGCAGGATCAGGGCGATATGCAGCAGGTTATCCGCCATTTCAACCTCAGTGAAGAGGCGCTTACCCAGGATATCGTCCGCGCGCTGGACGCCCTGCCGCGCGGGGCGACCTCCGTCTCGGATCTGTCAGAGCATATTGATACCGCCGTGGAGCGCGCCTGGGTATATGGCTCCCTGAAATACGGCGTGACGCGTATCCGTGGCGGCCATTTGCTGATTGGCCTGCTGAAAACCTGGAGCCTGGCAACTGTGCTTAAAGGTATTTCTTCCCAGTTTGAACGGCTGCGGGTGGATACGCTGCTTGATGATTTCGATGAGATATTTGCCGACAGCAAAGAGAGCGCGCAAACCTTCACGGCTGCCGAAAGCGTTGCCGTGCCGGGCGGGAAAAGTAGCCTGGCGCAATATGGACAGGACCTGACGGCCCGCGCCCGCGCAGGCAAGATTGATCCGGTGGTGGGGCGCGATGAAGAGATCCGCCAGATGGTCGACATTCTGATGCGCCGTCGGCAGAACAATCCGCTGCTTACCGGGGAAGCGGGCGTCGGCAAAACGGCGGTGGTGGAAGGGCTGGCGCTGCGTATTGCCGCCGGTGAGGTGCCTGAACCTCTGCGCGACGTCCAGCTGTGGTTACTGGACATCGGCATGTTGCAGGCCGGGGCCAGTATGAAAGGGGAATTCGAGGCCCGGCTACAGGGGCTTATCAACGAAGTGCAGTCCAGCCCGACGCCGATCATGTTGTTTATTGATGAGATCCATACCCTGATTGGCGCAGGTGGGCAGCAGGGGACGGGAGATGCCGCCAACCTGTTAAAACCGGCTCTGGCGCGCGGTCAGTTGCGCACCATCGGGGCGACCACCTGGGCGGAATACAAGAAATACATCGAGAAAGATCCGGCGTTAACCCGTCGCTTCCAGACAGTACAGGTCGCCGAGCCTGATGAAGAGAAAGCGACGCTGATGCTGCGCAGCACGGTGTCAGCCCTGGAAACGCACCACCGGGTTTTGCTGCTGGATGAAGCCGTGGTCGCGGCGGTCAAACTCTCACACCGCTATATACCGGCCCGCCAGTTACCCGATAAAGCCGTAGCGCTGCTTGATACCGCCTGCGCCAGGGTGGCCGTCAGCCAGAGTGCGCCGCCGCCGATGCTCGAAGACTGTCTGCACCGGATTGCCGGGGTGGACGTTGAAATCGAAATAGCCAGCCGGGAAGAGCGCATGGCCGCAGGGGACGCCGGGCGAGTCGAACAATTACAGGCCTTACGTACCCGGCTCGAAGCCGAGCGCGACAGCCTGACCCAGCGCTGGGAGCAGGAGCAGGATCGGGTGGATGAGGTTATCCGCCTGCGGGCGCAACTGCGGGATGAGAGCCACGAGAACCCGGATGCGCTGCGGGAGACGCTGGCGCAGAAACTGGCGGCGTTGCGGGAAATTCAGGGCGATTCGCCGCTGTTATTTGCCTCCGTGGATGCCGCCGTTATGGCGGCGGTGGTGGCTGACTGGACGGGGATCCCCCTCGGACGGATGGTGAAAAACGAGATTGATGCAGTTCTGCGGCTGGCGGACACCCTCGGTGAGCGGGTGATTGGCCAGCGTCATGGGCTGGAGCTGATCGCCCGTCGGGTACGCACCGCGCGCGCCCGTCTTGACGACCCCAATAAACCTGTTGGCGTGTTTATGCTGTGCGGCCCGTCCGGTGTCGGGAAAACGGAAACCGCGCTGGCGCTGGCGGAGTCGCTGTACGGCGGTGAGCAAAATGTTATCACCATCAATATGAGTGAATTCCAGGAAGCCCATACCGTCTCGACGCTGAAAGGCGCCCCTCCGGGATACGTCGGTTATGGCGAAGGTGGCGTGCTGACCGAAGCGGTGCGCCGTCGTCCCTATAGCGTGGTATTGCTCGATGAAATCGAAAAAGCGCACCCGGATGTGCACGAAATCTTTTTCCAGGTGTTCGATAAAGGCTGGATGGAGGATGGCGAAGGGCGGCATATCGATTTTCGCAACACTATTATCATTCTGACCTCCAACGTCGGCACGGATTACATCACCAGCCTGTGTGCCGACCCGGATCTGCTGCCGCAGCCCGAAGCCCTGCGCGACGGACTGCGCCAGCCGCTGCTCCAGGTCTTCCCCCCTGCGCTGCTGGGCCGTTTGCTGGTGGTGCCTTATTACCCGCTTAGCGACAGCCAGCTTGCTCAAATTGTGCGCCTGCAACTTAAACGTATTCAACGCCGACTCGCCGACAATCATGGTATCGCCTGCGAGGTGGATGACAGCGTGATTGCGCAGATTGTTCAGCGCTGTACCGATGTCGAATCGGGAGGACGTATGGTGGATGCCATTCTCACCAACACGCTCCTGCCACAAATGAGCCAGATTTTGCTGGATGCCAGCTCGCGTGATGAGCGTTACCGGCAGCTACGTATCACCTTTGATCAGGGCGAATTCCAGTGCCAGTTTGCGGCCTGATGCCATTACCAGGAGAGTTTCAACGATGACGGAAAATGATAACAACCGGGTTGTACCGAACGCACTGCCGCCCGGCTATCGCTTTAATGAGTTCGAGATCAAAGAGGTGATTGGCGGCGGGGGCTTTGGCATTGTCTATCGTGCCTGGGACCACCAGCTCGAACGCACGATCGCAATCAAAGAGTTTATGCCCTCTTCGCTGGCGGTGCGTAACGACGATATGACGCTGGTCCTGCGTAGCGATCGATTCGGTAAGGCTTTTTCTGCCGGGCTGAACAGTTTTATTCAGGAAGCCCGACTGCTGGCGCGCTTTAACCATCCTAACCTGCTGCATGTCCTGCGCTTCTGGGTACAGAACGATACCGCGTATATGGGCACGGTATTTTACAGCGGCACAACGCTGTCGCGCCTGCGGGATAAAAATCCACGGCTGGTGGATGAGGTGTGGATCCGTCGGACGCTACCTATGCTGCTCGGGGCCATTAAAACCATTCATGACGAAGGCTATCTGCACCGGGACATCTCGCTCGACAATATCCAGATCCAGGACAATGGCCTGCCGGTGCTGCTCGATTTTGGCTCAGCGCGCCGCAGCATTGGCTCGATCTCCGATGAGACCGAAACCATGCTGCGCCCGGGATTTGCCCCTATCGAACAATACACCGATGACAATGAGAGCGAGCAGGGCCCATGGACCGATATATACGCGCTGGGTGCGGTGCTGCATACGCTGATCGTCGGATCGCCGCCGCCGGTGAGCGTGGTGCGTAGCATTCAGGATGGTTACCAGCCGCTGGTCAGCCGCCACCTTCCGGGCTACTCAGCGCCGCTATTGATTGCGGTGGATAAAGCGCTGGCGCTGAAAATGGAAGATCGCCCGCAAAGTATTGATGCCTTTGCCGCACTGCTCGAACTGCCCGTTGCCGGCATGAATGATGTGGTGCAGGTGAAGAAAACGGGCACCATGCTGGTTCCGGTTGAACCGGTTGAAGAAAAACCCGGCGCGCTGGACTGGCGACGCTACAAGGTGCCGGGGCTGGTGGCCGCAGGCGTGCTGGTCGGGCTGATTGCCGGAAGCCTGCTTTTCCGTCAGCAGGCCGTACCGGAGCCGGTTGCGGCGCAAACTGCCGGTAACGGGCCTGCGGATACTTCTGCCGCCAGCGCGGTTCAGGCTCCACCGGCGGTCAGCACACCAGTAACCACCAGCGCTCCAGTGGCAACGGCGCAATCAATCGCCACCACGCCGCCATCTGCCACGGTGACCACTGCGGCCCCAGTGGCGCAGGTCTATATCCGGATGAACGACGGAGAAAAGCTGTCACTGAATGGTGAGCCGCAATCCGTGACGCCAGCCACCAGCGGTTTTGCCACGGTTAAGCTACAACCGGGACGTTATGACATAGTCCTGGCGGGGAACGGCCAGTCTCGTAGCCAGACGCTGACGATTGCTGGTGCCGGAACCTGGCTTATCAATCCGCAGCGGTGATTCACCCTTTAACGGCATTGTTCAATGATGCTAAGAATGAACTATGAATGTACTTACACAGAGCCTTGATGGTAGCGGTGAATTTACCTTTGTTGTCTCACGCACCCGCGCGCAACCCGACGATAAAGTCCATGACGTCGCCGCCCGTACCCTACGAGAACTGAACGAGACGCTGAGCGATTTTTACCTTGAATCAACGCAAATGCTGACGGTGGACGGCTACCCGGCCATCGAGCTGTTTTATCAGTTTAAGAACGACCACCATGTGATTTATCAGCGCCAGACGTTGATTTTGATCGACTTAGCAAACGGTGGGAAAAAGCAGGTCAGCTATGTGGCAACCTGCCCCGATGAGTTCAGCCTCCGCCATCAGCAGCAGTATCAGGACATTATTCAGAGCATTAAATTTCATCGCGGCAAGTAGCCCTTTTTCCCCTCTTGAGGAGAAGGGAGGGATCCTCAGAAAAAATACCCGCACGGACAGTCCCCTCTCCCCTTGGGAGAGGGTTAGGGTGAGGGGGAACATAGGGCTCTGGGGGCATTCCGTTCACTTTATGTTCCTTGCTTCTCTGTCGCAACGCTTCCTGTCAAAGATATGATTCGTGGTAGATATGAAGTTTTTAATTTAAGTACTGGAGCAGTACATGCGTGATTTGGCTATTGTTTGCAAAAAGTAAGGTGATTATTTCATTTGCTTTTCAATGAAAAAGAGATAATTGGAGTCGTTAAATGAGTAACGAACACTATAAGGCAATTGATTACATTAACGATGCTCTTAGTGTAACGAATCAGCGATTAGTTCAGAAACCGGATTATCCACTTTATATAATGGCGAAGAATCAATTAGAGTACGTGAAAGCTATTCTTATAGGTACGAAAACAGATAAAAGCGTACTGCATTCAATGAATTTAGGTACGTTAGCATCTAAAGAATTTGATACGACAGATCCAGAGCTTGCACAACATTTATCGTATGCTAATTACATTACCACTCAGATTGCTGCGGGTCTGAAAGTGATCCTGCCTCATCAGGAAGATCCTGAGTTTATTAAAAGGCAAAAAAGATATAAAAATAGAATTTGCTGACTTGCTGTTACAGGTGTGATTGAACTGGGGCAATACAGTTCCATGCAGTCAGACAGAGACTATCATCTTCTCAAGGGGGAAATGGCCGTCGGTAAATTTTATGCAGAGAAAAACAGCATGGTTAAATTTGAATCTCCCCATGAAACCATTCCGCTTACGGATGATATCAAGAAGAGATTTATTGATGAAGCTATTAAACAAACTGCCAATTCCCATCTGATAATCTATTTTGTTTGACGAGCAAAGCAAGTTTCTGAGAAATAATCGCATGCCGCATGCTTTACGATTAAATGATAGAGAAGAACTGACTGTTTGCACTTTGAGTGGTCAGGTGAGTTAAGGAACAATCATGTCGCTGTTTAATATTGTTAATGTTGTTGTGACTTTATCTTTGTGTGCGCTCATTTGGTATTTTGCTCATCGGGTTGTTCGCAACTCCCAGGAAAGAGAACTGACTGTTCTGGAACAGGGGCGTGATGTTAATGTCACTATATTAACAATGAAACAAAATGGCTTGTTCATCAATAATAATCCTGTAATCGACATGTCATTACATGTTGAGGATAAGGCGAATCAAAAAAGTTGGTTGGTCGAAAAACATCAGGAAACGGCCTGTCTCATTGCAGTGGATTCTTACCTGCTTGGTGGAGTGTACTACGGTAAAGTTGAAGCAAAAACTGGAAGAATTGTTTTCGTTAAAGATCTCAGCGGTAAACCTTTATTAGCCAAAGCAATAACGGCTGGTTCCTGAATGGATAATCTCTTTATATCGGAATACTCAGGTGCGGTGGGTGTGGCTGTCACGCTGTTGATTGTTTTTGTTTCTCTTGTGATGTTTGCATACCCCCGGTGTTTTTTATGTTTATCTGAGAAGGATGTATGAAAGTTGTAGCGGATATAATTGTGATAGCCGTGTTGGCTTTGTTTGTTTACATCTTTGTTTCTTTAATGATTAGAGATGTTAAAAACAAAAAGACAAAATCAATGATTGATTCTGATGGCGTAGATGCAACTGCGGTTATTACAAGTGTTGTTAGTCGTTCTGGTGGTAATTCAGGCTTCATCAATATTGCGCTATCATTTGATTATGTGACGGATGAAGGTGTTAAATTACATGGTGAGTCAGATGCTGTAGTCGACGCAACTGCGATTAATAAATATCAACCCGGTGAAAAAGTTTTGTTGCGTTATTCTAAAAAGGAACCGGAAAAAGTTATATTAAATATTTCTCATCCATTAAAAAGATAGCCTTGAAATCCTTTTGTTGTAAGTTCTGATTGTTTTTTTGTGGTTTTATTTTTGGTTTTCAAAGAGGGAATTTTCAGTGTTTTATAAGTATGGTTGATATTAAGGTGCATATGAACTTTATATCGGAATATTCAGGCATGATTGGTATTGCTGTCACGCTGTTGATTGTTTTTGTTTCTCTTCGTGGTCTGAAAGGTCAAAAAGAAGATTTTCAGGAAATCAGAGATTGGTTAACAAAAGACAAATGGCAAGGTGAACTGACAACGGTCTCTCTTAAGAGCTGGAGGCAGACCTCGACGACCAATAACTTTGATTATTATTTCATTATGACGTTTGAAGCGACGATTGGCGGAAAAACCAGCGACCACAAGGCTGCTGCTGTGGTAAAGGTTTCTGATGTACCTAAGTTGAAAAAAGGCATACCAAGCCTGGTTAAATACCAAAACAAGGCTTCAGGGAAAATGGCGGTTGTAGAATTGTCTACCGAATAAATTTCCAGAATCTGTGTTGCTATTTAATCCTTTGCCGATGATTCAGTGGCAGGGGGATAATGTCGAACTGTTTATTTTCAATAGGTCATAACCAGAATCGTCAACACACTGGAAGATAATATTTTTTGGTCCCTTGTATTTTCATCATGTGACGGAATGAACTTTATGCTTAACCGTATTACCGTACAGCTTCCGGTCGAGGGGCTGCTTTTCTGGAAACTCTCTGGCCGTGAAGCGCTCTCCGAACCATTCTCGCTTGGTCTGACTCTGCTCGGCACCGATGCGCGTATTGACCGCAGCCAGTTGCTCGGCAAGCCGGTGACGGTGAGTATCCCGACCCAGAGCCTGCTTGCCCCGCGCTACCTTAACGGCAAAATCACCCGCGTGGCGGTGAGCGCCGTCGAGCTGACCGGCACCCGTTATGCGGTCTATCAACTGACCGTGGAGCCGGATCTGTGGCCGATGAAACGAGACCGCAACCTGCGTATCTTCCAGGGGCAGACTGTCCCGCAGATAGTGAAAACCCTGCTCGGTGAGTACAGCGTCAATATCGAGGATAAGCTGACGGGCAGCTACCGGGTCTGGGACTACTGTGTGCAGTACCAGGAGAGCAGCTTCGATTTTATCAGCCGCCTGATGGAGCTGGAGGGCATCACCTACAGCTTCCGCCACGAAGCAGAGCGACATGTGCTGGTGCTGACGGACGCCGCCACCCAGCATCAGCCCTTCAGCGGGTATGAAAATATTCCTTACCACACCACGGCCTCCGGCGGCTCGACCGATGAAGAAGGGGTCAGCCAGTGGGCGCTGACCGACAGCGTGACACCGGGGATTTACAGCCTCGACGATTATGATTTTCGCAAACCTAACGCCTGGCTGTTCCAGGCGCGGCAGAACCCGGCCTCACCCCAGCCCGGCAGTATTGATGTCTATGACTGGCCGGGTCGCTTTGTTGAGAACGACCACGCCGAGTTTTATGCCAAAGTGCGTCAGGAGCGCTGGCAGGTGGAGCACCAGCAGGTGCAGGGCAGCGGCACCGCACTGGGTATTGCCCCCGGTAACACCTTCACGCTGCATAATGCGCCCTTTTTCAGCGACAACGGCGAGTACCTGACCACGGCCGCTAACTACTGGCTGGAAGAGAACCGCTACGCCAGCGGCGGCGACTCGCAGACCATTCACCGGGTGGATTTCACGGTTATTCCGTCATCAGTGACGTACCGCCCGGCGCAAACCGCCCCCTGGCCGCGTACCTACGGGCCGCAAACCGCCAAAGTGGTCGGCCCGCAGGGGGAAAGCATCTGGACGGACAAATACGGGCGTATCAAGGTGAAATTCCACTGGGACCGGCTGGCAAAAGGCGACGACACCAGCTCCTGCTGGGTGCGGGTGTCGAGTGCCTGGGCGGGTCAGGGCTTTGGTGGAGTGCAAATCCCGCGCGTGGGCGACGAAGTGGTGGTGGACTTTATCAACGGCGACCCGGACAGACCGATAGTGACCGGGCGCGTCTATAACGAGGCCAGCATGCCGCCGTGGGCGCTACCGGCAGGGGCCACTCAGATGGGGTTCCTGAGTCGCTCGAAAGACGGTTCAGCCGACACCGCCAACGCCCTGCGCTTTGAAGACAAAGCGGGGGAGGAGCAGGTGTGGATCCAGGCCGAGCGCAATATGGACACCAACGTTAAAAATGACGAAACCCATTCCATCGAAAAAAACCACACCCGATTTATTGGTGAAAACAAAACCCTGAGGGTCATTAAAGATCAGTATTCGGGCGTGAAAGGTAATGTGGACAATCTGACGGGTAACGACCGCAAAGATAAAGTGGTTAAGAATTTCACGCTTTCAGCGGGCGAGATGCTGCGCCTTGAATGTGGTGAGAGCGCCATTGAGCTTCTGAACGACGGCACGGTGAGTATTGTGGGTAAGAATTTTAATTTCACCGCCGCAGACAGCGCGCAAATTAACACCCTCAACGGTGAGTTACACCTCAATCCTGAAGATGGTGGCCCGGCAACACTTGCCGTCGGCCCCAATCAACAATCATCGATTCAAAACGATGTAAACAACTTCTTTAGTACAAACTAAGCCGAATAAAGGGACTCACTATGGCAGATTATCTCCTCCAGGAAGCAACGCTGGTGTTACCTGATGTTTTCAAAGATCGCACCATGAATTTATTTACGCTCAATGATAACGGTGTGAGTGAATTTACTTTTGTTGTTTCTCGTGCGGGTGCGAAAAAGGGGGAAAATGTTCAGTCGGTTGCCGCGCGTATTGCTCGTGAACTGGAAATAACGGTACCGCAATTTCGACTTGAGTCATCACAACGCGTCATCGTTGATGGCGTGGATGCGGTCGAACTTTTTTATCAATTCAAAAACGATCAGGCGCTTATTTTGCAACGACAGACCATTCTTTTGCTGGATGAGCCTGCGGGCAGCAAAAAAATAGTCTGCTATATCGGCACCTGCCCTGATGAATTTAGCGACTATTACCAGCAGCAATACCAGGAAATAATCGCCAGTATTCGTTTTCATCATCATCCACAAGAAGCTGCGCTCGGGGAAAGGGTACAGGCAGATGACCCGGATATTTTCTTCGCCCTGGATACCGAGAATCGTAGCCTTGAGGTTTTCTCCGGCGTTCAGGCCCTCTATCAACACTTGCCTTTGCAGCGAGCCCGCGAGGGTGTCTATCTGGTGTATTCACAAGACGGTTCACCGCTACGTATTTCGCCCGTACCTGGCACTCAACCGGTACGTTATGCATTGTGGTTTATGGCAACCGAAGACAGCCACCGTCTCGAACATCAACTCAGTATTTGTCGTTCGGTCAATGGAACAGCGGAACTGGCCACGCTTGAGCAGATTAAGTCCTGGCTTGCCCGGCAGCGGATGGCGTAAACATGACAGCGTTTCAGGCGGCAAGGGTCGATGACCCTATTGCGCACACGGCCTCGAAAAGTTGGATGATTGCGGGACTTATCGGTGGTGCGTTGTTGGGCGCGGCAACGATCATGACGGGCGGGGCGGCGCTGGTGGTGGTCTCCGCCGTTGCGGCAGGGGCATGTGCGGGTGGAGGCCTTGGCGAAGTATTGGGGAGTATGTCCTGGGCACCGCGTCATGTAACGGGGTCGTTGAGGGAAGGTTCACCTAATGTTTACGTCAACAGCCGAAGGGCCATTCGGGCGCATTTATCATCGGGGAAATGTGAGGAACACAGTGGCTCACTGAAACGGGTTGCAGAAGGTTCCATCAAAATCTATATCAATAATTATCCAGCAGGGCGCACTGGTGACAGGCTTACTTGTAGCGCAGAAATTTTTGCGGGGTCGCCTAATGTTTTCTTTGGCGGGGAAAAAATCCAAACCGACGATATCAGCCCGGAGATACCCGGATGGATCAATTGGGTCATGCTGGGGGTGGGTACGGCTGCCGTGGCCGTGCTTGCAAGCCCGGCTATCGCCCTGCTGAGCATGGCGGGCGGAATGGCAGGGGGGACAGGAGGAAACTGGTTAGGTGGCATGCTCTTTGGTGAAGGGAGCGACGGGCAAAAATGGAGCATGTTGCTTGGTAGCTTGATTGGCGGTGGTTTAGGTGCCAAAGGTGGCGCGAAATTTGATGGTATGCTTGCCGCAAGAGCGGCGAAGGTGGTTGCAGAGCCTGTTGCGGTAGAGCCTGTAGCCACGATATCGAATAAGCCTTCCATGACGTTGGCGGAAGCAAAAGGTGAAGCTACTGCAACAAGATGGACCCAAAAAGGGCGCGAACTTGCGGATATGTATAACCCGAAACTTTCTGAAAGGTTATCGGACGATGAGGTTGGGGCATTATATGGCTACACCACGAATCCGGGTTACACTGAGGCGAATATGGCGCTCAGAGGGCAGATTGAAATGACACCGCAAAGGCAGGCATATATTGATCACATCAATCAGGGGCTTGACAAGTTGCCTGTTTTTAAAGGAGAAACGTTGCGTGGAACGGATTTACCGCCTGATATTTTAGCTAAAAACCAGGTTGGGGAAATCGTTTCGGATCCAGCATTCATGAGTTCAGACAGGGTGAAACCATTTGAAGGGCCAACGCAAATTACCATTGAAGGAACTTCAGGACGACAAATCGATTTCCTCTCCCATTATAAGATGAACAATGAGACTGAAGTTCTGTTCAAGCCAGGTACAAAGTTTGAAGTATTGGAACGCACCGATATCAATGGTACGACCTATCTTAAATACAAGGAATTATAATGATCGACCTGCATTCAGATATAAGCGAAATTCGAGAGTATGCTAAGAAATACGATCACTATATTCCTTTCACTAATGCGCGTACGCAGCACCGCATGCAATACGACTATGATAAACATCCCATGGTCGATGGTCCGGAAGAAGCCTCTCCTACAAAATGGAATGACACTCCTGAACAAATTTTGCCCCTCGGGATTTGTCGGGACAGAGCCATTGGCGCTTTAGTGGGTCTTGCGGTAGGCGATGCGGTGGGCACGACGCTGGAATTTACGCCCCGTGACCGTCACACGGTGACCGACATGATTGGCGGTGGACCTTTTCGCCTTAAACCCGGCGAATGGACAGATGACACTTCAATGGCTTTGTGTCTGGCAGAGACGTTGCTGGAAACTAAATATACTGATACAGATTGCTTCAGAGATAAAATGCTAAAGTGGTATCGGGAAGGTTATAATAGCTCCAATGGAGTTTGTTTTGATATTGGGAATACCACCAGATATGCGCTGGAACAGTATGTAGTTCATGGAGGGGATTGGTATGGAAATTATGAGCCTGAAACGGCAGGTAATGCATCGATAATAAGATTGTCACCTGTTGCTATATATTTTTACAGGAATTTCGCCAAAGCTTTTTACAATGCCAAAAATCAGAGCATGGCAACACACTGTTCGATAGAAGCAATTAATTCCGCAGAATATCTAACAGCTTTACTTGTGCAGTTGATAAATGGTCATCCAAAAGAGAAAGTTTTTTCACCACGACGATTGCCATTTGTACCACGCGTCCTCATCATCAACGCCGGTGAATATAAGCAAAAAACACGTGACCAGATTCGTTCCAGTGGTTATGTCATCGATACGCTGGAAGCGGCCATGTGGGCCGTCTGGAACACCGATAACTTCCGCGATGCGATATTGCTTGCTGCCAATCTGGCAGATGACGCGGACAGCGTAGCTGCCACTGCCGGGCAACTGGCGGGTGCGTTATACGGCTGGTCTGGCATTCCGCAGGAATGGAAAGATAAGCTGGTACAGCATGACCGAATTGCGGCCATGGCGGGTGAATTATTCGACCGCGCGCCGGATGATACGATGTTGTAATACAGCGATATTTCTATTGTGCTCAAATGGCGATGCGATGCATCGCCATATTCGTGCGCAGGAACACGAGGCCACTGAATATTTCCCTTTGCGCTAAACCTGATTTGTACTAGGGAAGGTGCGATTTAATCGTCAGTTATGAGAACATAAGGCTTTCTTTGCCATAGATTTTTCACGATGCCCG